>DKJY01000184.1 GCA_002454955.1 Bacteroidales bacterium UBA6680 | reverse complement strand
ACACGTTAACTTAATGACATTGCGTTGCGCCTCTCACAGTTCTACTGAGTTATGTTGAAGTACCACCGTACGTACGCTGGCTTTGCTCTTTCAGTTATAAATTAGGTTGAAATAACATTGTACTTATAAAATAATAGTTGGATATACACACCTGCTATATTTTTACAATAAGTTGGTTTATCCTAAAAACATACCCGTAATAAAACCCCTTAAACAAAGCCTTACAAAAAATATTAGCTATATTTGTTAGAACAATAAACCAACTATATTTATTGGTTTGATAAACTGAACTGGTTGGTTTATCGTGATGTTAGGCACTATAATTGAAAAAATGAAAAAACTTTGGTTAATTATTTTCCTTTCCTTTTTATTATCAGATATACATTCACAGATATTAGTTGAAGGTAAAGGTCTTGATTCATTATTTTTAGGAATAAAAGAACCAAGAGTAATAGAATTACTAGGGAGTGATTTTAAAAAAGTTTCTTATCCTGATGACTATTATGAATTAATTTATTTGAATCATGGAATAAAGGTCTATTTTGATAAAGACAGTATTGTAGAAGCGTTATATATTAGTTCTAATTCCAAACTCTCAACAAAAAAAGGATTAAAAATTAATAAAAATATTAAAATAGCTGATGTAGAAAAAGTATATGGAACTGGAGAGGATTCTTGGTATGTTTCAGATGATTCTACAATAACTGCTGGTTATGATTGTGGTATCAGTTTTATTACTAGCGCGTTCTATCCAAACGGAAAACGAGCAAATACAATGGATACAAATTATGTAGAACTTGAAGTTTTAGAAGTTGAAATAGTACAATGTGAAGGTAATTGTGATTTCACATTCTATGAATATTTAGATGGTATATATATTCCTAAAAATCTGAATGAATGCTTTTCTGAAATTGAAAAATTACTTGATAAAAAGAAAATAAAAGAAATAAGGAATGAGGACCCAGATACATTTCTTGGCTCTTCACATATGGGCTTAGGTCTTTGGATCAGAAATAATTGGGGTCTTTGGAAAGGTTCTCGACTCTCAGATTATTTTAAAAAACTAGGAATAAATCACCCTGACGATATGTCTGGAATTATATTGGATAGCTATCATAGATATTTAAATAGTAAAGAAATAAATCTTCAGGAGCAAATTAACTATTATAAAGAATATTGGGATAACGAAAAGAAAAATTAATACCGTGCCTAATCGAGTAGACGAACATAAACCATAAAGCCCACGTTGCGCCTCTCACAGTTCTACTAAGTTATGTATAAGTACCACCGTACGCACGCTGGCTTTGCTCTTTCAATAATAAATTAGGTTGAAATAACATTGTACTTATAGAATAATAGTTGGATATACACACCTGCTATATTTTTACAATAGGTTGATTTAATAAACTGAACTGGCTGGTTTATCGTGATGTTGCCAACAATAATAAAGAAACCCATTATATGACAAAGAATTTTGAAGAATTTGAAAAGCAAATTAAAAAGAAACATTCATTTAGTTTTACGCCGAAATACAAGGAAACATTTAAGACGACAGTTAAACCAAAAGTATTTGTTGAGTTAGCAGTTAAAGCTTTCGAGGCACTTGAATGGGATGTGGTTTTCCAAGAAGAAAATCAAGTTGAAGCAAAAAGAAAAAATAGTTTTGGTAGTTGGACTGAAAAAATTACTGCATTAGTTGACCACAGGGGTGAAGTCGAAGTGAAAAGTGTTTCATTAGGTAACGAAATGTGGGATAATGGTCGAAATTCAAAGCGAGCCAAATTGTTTATTTTTGCATTTAATGAAACCTTAAAGACTTTTGATACTGAAAAGATATCTGAATTAGAAGAAGAGTTAAAGAAAAAAGATAATTGGGATGACTATGTTATTCCTGAAAAATTACAACCTCCTAAAAAATTCAAAGAACCTCAGTTACTTGTTCCTGCATTTGGACTATTAGGAATTGCTTTTATATTAGCCTATATATTAGCTTTAGTCTCAATAAACGGTATTTATATAATTGGATTATTTGAAGTTGGTATTGGAATTGCACTTGGATTTTCATTAAAGTACTTAATTCAACTTGGTAATTATACTGACTGGAGTAAGTTGAAATTTGTACTCGGAGGAGCAATCGTAATAACATATTTTTTTAATCAGTATTTCCAATATCATATAATACTATCCGAGAACAATTATGAACCAATTGGATTTATTGAGTTCATTAAAATACGTTTAGAACATGGGTTGACAATAAAATCAATGAATACAGGTGCAATTGGATTAATTATTTCATGGAGTATTCAGTTAGGGTTGACCTTTGTTGTTGCATATTTAAGAACAATTTCAGCAATAGTGAAATACACTATTGAACGTGTACCAGAGGAAGTAGCTGAATTTGCAATGTATCATTTTGTAAAAGGAAAAAATGAAATTGCTGTAAAGCAAGAACTGTCTAAAATGGGATGGAAAAATAAATTAGAACATGATGCTGTTTTTGAGGCAATTGGAGGTATGCAAGGAGGGCAGGAGTTGAGTAGGGCTGAATAAAAATTACTGTTGGCAATCGAGTAGACAGACGTGAACTGTAAAGCCCATGTTGCGCCTCTCTCAGTTCTACTGAGTTATGCTGAAGTACCACCGTACGTACACTGGCTTTGCTCCTTCAATAATAAATTAGGTTGAAATAGCATTGTACTTATAAAATAGTAGTTGGATACACACACCTGCTATATTTTTACAATAAATTTGTTTAACAACCTGAACTGGTTGGTTTATCATGACGTTATCTGCAAGCGGGAAATATCTATTTGCAACAATTAGAGGCTGTATTTGATGCAGAAAACGCAACAAATAATTTTAACTGCAACAAATAAATGTTATATTCGTTGTAAAAATTGCAACGAATGAATGCGTATATACACCAAAATAAAAAATGGCCAAATTTCACGTGGCAATCAGATGAATTAATTTATTTACTAAGTGAAGCCCGAAATTTACAAGGTAGATTAGCGGGACGAATGGAAACATTGGGATTTGACTTAAGAGATGAAGCCTTACTTGAAACCTTAACACAAGATGTTGTAAAGTCTTCTGAGATTGAGGGCGAATTATTAAATCCTGAGCAGGTAAGGTCTTCTATTGCCCATAGGTTAGGAATGGAATATGCAGGTTCAATATCTTCGGATAGAAATGTTGACGGAATGGTTGAGATGATGATTGATGCAACCAAAAATTGTTTTCATCCCCTGACTGAAGATAGATTATTTGATTGGCACGCAGGATTATTTCCAATGGGTAGAAGTGGGATTTTTAAAATTACCGTTGCAGAATGGAGAAAAGATATATCTGGAAGTATGCAAGTTGTATCGGGTTCCGCTGGTAAGGAAAAAGTTCATTTTGAAGCTCCTTCGGCTGATAGAGTTGAATCAGAAATGCTACGATTTATAGATTGGTTTAATAGCGAGAGTGAAATAGACTTAGTAATCCAAGCATCAATTGCACATTTGTGGTTCGTGACAATTCATCCATTTCAAGACGGGAACGGTAGGATAACAAGAGCAATAACAGATATGCTGTTAGCCCAATCAGATAAAAGTAGTCAGCGATTTTATAGTATGTCTGCACAGATAAGAAAAGAGAGAAACCAATACTATGATGTCTTAGAAAGAACTCAAAAAGGAGACTTGGATATTACTGAGTGGATTACATGGTTCTTAAAATGTTTGATAAATTCGTTGAATAACACCGAAGAAGTTTTAAATAGAGTGTTGTTTAAATCTAAATTTTGGAGTGCTAATTCTTCAACCTCATTAAATCCAAGACAAATTAAAGTAATCAATAAGTTGCTTGACGGCTTTGAAGGTAAATTAACCTCTTCAAAATGGGCAAAGATTGCTAAATGTTCAAGAGATTCAGCTATTCGAGATATTAACGATTTATTGGATAAAGAAATTCTGGTTAAAGAATCAGCAGGTGGAAGAAGTACTAATTATATAATAAATGAGGAAAACAATGCTAGCAGATAATCGAGTAGACGGACGTGAGCTATAGAGCCCACGTTGTGCCTCTAACAGTTCTGCTCCAAGAGTATGCCTTCGCATTCAATTCCCGCAACACCTACATATAATTCCATTTAATGATCATATCAACATTTAAGCAATAGCTGTTAATAACTACAGGCATCAACTAACAGAATACAAAGTAACACCTAAAAGAATACTACACGTTTTTAACAACCAACCTATGCCTTCAGAAATACTATTAAAAATATTCCGGGACACACTTAAGCAAGAAGAGTAGAATAACAGAAAACAGTGTATAAACTCACCCTCTAAAACTGCTGCTAAAGTCACTAATAACAGACTCTGATTTCTCACTTTTTTCAGACAAAAATTCGACTTTTCATAAAAAATGACATTTTACCCCAAAATAACCCGTGACAAACTGTGACAAAAACCCCGTTTTGTGACAAAAAACCTTGACAAAACATATTTTTGTTATGCAAACACTACTGTTAATAACTATGTTTATAACTACACGAACTAAAACATCAACAACACATTAACTGCATGTTAATAACTTTTAACCAAAAAAAATATCACACAAAAAGCTAGGCTAAAAAAATTGACAACATTGACAATTGGAAGCAACTACATATTACCCTTTCTTTGTAATGCAGATTTGGAGAGAGAATAACTAAAATATTAAAAATACAAATATCATTCCCCATCATGATTAAAACATAGAGTTGCCCCCAACATCTATGTAGGCAGGAAAAGAAAGCAAACACTTGCCAATTACTCTTTCAGAGTTTTCAGATTTTTATAGTTATGAAAAGAAGTGCCGGTACCCCACCGGCATTTTTCGTTTATATCTTTGTTTGATATACACGCAATAGTAGTATATTTAATCTCTTTTTTAAATACAAACTACAAAACATGAAACATACACAATACCATACAACAACCCTATATGAGAATATTCTGGAACAGATAATAAGTTCAGGAGTAGATAAAAAGGATATTACAACAAAGCACACTTCTGTATTTGACGAGTTCCATGTAAGAGGCAAAGAGGTTACAAAAAAGTTATTTGAAGATATTGATCTTAACGATACAGCACAGGTATTGGACATTGGTTGTGGTCCAGGAGGTACATGCCGTATGATTGCTGAAAAATACGGATGTGATGTAACTGGTGTTGATATTACAACAGAATATATCAGAACCGCACAAAAGTTATCTGAACTTACAAAAACCGATAACCTTACTACATTTATAACAGCCGACGCAAATAAGCTACCATTTGTAAACAGTAGTTTTAATCTGATAGTTACCCAGCATGTACAGATGAATATTGAGGATAAAGCAAGGTTTTACAGCGAAATATCACGTACAATACGTAGTGGAGGCAGGTTGGTCTATTACGACATATTTAAAACAAACAATAATAGTAATATAACATACCCTCTACCATGGGCTGATAACGAGAAGCAAAGCTTTATGGAACATCGTACATCTATTCATAACATTCTTGCTTCATATGGTTTTATACCAGAAACATTCATTAACCAAACAACTGACAGTACAAAAGCTCTGCAAAAGCTACTAAACAAGATAGCCGATGGTAGCTTTAACGTAAAAGGACAACAACTATTTATGGGTGATTATACCGTAGATAAACTTACAAACCTGTTTGAAATGCTAAACAACGGTACACTGGAAATGGAAAGTGCCGTATGGATAAAGACAGCACTATAATTTTTTTACAAGCATAATACCATCGCGCCATGGCATTATAACATTTTCAACACGAGGATCATCTGTAACAATTCTGTTAAAGTCAACAACACCTTTGGTATAGAGATCCTTTTTATCAATAGGCTCAACCACTTTTCCGTTCCACAAAACATTGTCGGCAAGAATAAATCCTCCTGGTTTCACCTTATCAAATACTATATCGTAATATTCAGGATACTCTCTTTTATCTCCATCAATAAAAACAAGATCAAATTGCACATCAAGGGTTGGCACAATATCAATAGCACTACCTATATGTTGCTTTATCTTATCCTTATGTCTGCTTCTGTCAAAATAACCTCTGGCAAAATCTTCAAGTTCATCGTTTATCTCAACCGTATGTAACTCTCCGTTCTCTATTAAACCATCAGCTAAACATATCGCAGAGTATCCGGTAAATGTTCCTATCTCAAGAATATTTTGCGGTTTAATCATTCCACTGATCATCTTCAGAATAATCCCCTGAACATGTCCTGAAACCATTCGTGGCTGCAGAACCTTTACATGAGTTTCTCTGTAAAGTTCTTTAAGCAACTCATCCTCTACCGATGAGTTATCTGATATATAATTATCAATATCTGTCTCCTGATACATATTGTCTCCCTATTCAAATACAAGTTTACTCATCTTATCCCACTCAAAAACATCGTTTGCAACATCAATTATCTGCTCCGATGTTATCACGTCAATCTTATCATAAACCTTTGACAGTGGATCTACTTTTCCGTAGAACAACAGACTCTTTCCAATACTCAACATCAGACTCTCATGATTCTCTGCAGACATTGTAAGATAACCTACAAGCTGTTTCTTTGCTTTTGACAACTGCAACACTCCCAACTTCTTCTCTCTAAACCTGTCCAGCTCTCTCTTAACAACCCTAAGAGCTCTGTCTACCATCTCTTTATCGGTACCAAGATAGATTGTAAATATACCCGTATCAGAGAATGGTTGAAACGATGACTCAACACTATAAGCCAATCCGTTTTTCTCACGAACACTCATATTAAGTCTTGAGTTCAATGCCGGACCGCCAAGCAGATTATTTAGCATATACATAACCATCTTGTCCTGATGTTTTATATGATATGCACGCGCACCAATCATACAGTGTGCCTGATATGTATTTCGACTAACCACCTTTTTTGAGGGAATATATACACCTGGCTCTATCCTCTCAACAGGCGATCTGTCCTCTATCTCAAAGTCAAAATATTTTGATACAATACTTTTAAAACGCTCCCCGCTAATATTACCAACAGAGCTTATAACAATATTCTGCGGAACATAGTTACGTTTAATAAACTCCAATATCTGATCACGCGATAATCCTTTAAGTGTATTCTCATCACCTAAGATATTACGCCCCATAGGATGATCATGAAATATCAGTTCATCAAAATCATCCATTATCTGCTCCGATGGAGAATCCTTGTATGAGTTAATCTCATCAAGTACCACATCCATCTCTTTTACTAACTCTTTACTATCAAACACCGAATTAAAGAGTACATCAGACAATAACTCAACCGCTCTGCCATAATATCTGGTCAGAAATGCAGCATGTACACATGTCTCCTCTTTTGTTGTATAGGCATTCATTTCGCCACCAACATCCTCAAGCCTGCTAAATATGTGATACGCCTTACGTCGTTTGGTTCCTTTAAAAACCATATGCTCTATAAGATGTGCAAGACCATGTTCATCATCACGCTCATCGCGCGATCCGGCATTTATAATTACGCCACAATGAGCAACAGGTGAGTTTACCTGTTTATGTATAAATCTTATTCCGTTTGATAGCTCTCCAATATACAATTCCATGTACGGGTTTTTATTAAGGCGCAAAGGTATAAAAAATATATGGTGCCACTATACCCATAGTCCATTTTAACTCATAAGCATATTGAGCCTTATTATTATTTAGAACAATTCTACAAACCCATACATTGTTCTGATTACAGACAAATTAAGCAGAAACAGTGGGTGCCAGAAGGAAAAACCATCGAAAAAAAAGATAATTTTTTATTGATTTATTTTTGGAATATCAAATAAAAGCGACATCTTTGCATCGCTTTTGAAAACAATGGTGCCATAGCTCAGTTGGTAGAGCAAAGGACTGAAAATCCTTGTGTCCCTGGTTCGATTCCAGGTGGCACCACCAATTTTTTTTCACAAGCGGTGCCATAGCTCAGTTGGTAGAGCAAAGGACTGAAAATCCTTGTGTCCCTGGTTCGATTCCAGGTGGCACCACAAAGAAAAACCGGACTTGATCCGGTTTTTTTATTTTATATATATTCTACTAAGATTTTTCAGAGAAAGCGAGTTTATCATATATATATGATACAATCAGGAGAACCATAGCAACCAATGCTCCCGGATATTGACCATCTGAAACCATAATATGGGCAAAAAAAGCCAATATAAAATCAAAAAAGAATCCCGCATAAGCCCACTCTTTTAGCATCTTCGATTTATCTGTTAAAATAGCAACTAATCCTAATATCTTAGCCACAGCTAAAGGATAGATTAGATAGGTAGGATAACCCAGATTGGCAAAAGCCGTACGTATCTCTTCGTGATTAAACAGGTACATGTAAACAGACATCAACATGAGTGCAGTAAGTGCAATGGTAGATGTCCAGTAGATAATCTTTCTTCGTTTATTCATGATAGTATAAATGTTTATTCATAAACAATATAACAATTATAAAGCATAAATAAAATACCCGAAAAACGTAATAAAAAAAAGCGATCCTAAGATCGCTTTATATTATCTGATTATTTTCTACTTATCCATAACCTGTCATATAGAAACAATCCAAGTACTGATACAACACCAACACCAAACAGAACAACCCATATATTCTGAGGGCTATATGTAGTCCACAGATACGATGTAAGTTCACTCTGATTCATATTCATAAGCTCACCCGCTTTGTTAAGATAGTCTGTTTGCGAAAATGTTTCTGAAATTTCAGGAATCTTAAGATCTCGTTTTGCAAGCTCTCTTCCTACAATTGCTATCTTATCAGACATTGTTTCATAAACTCCACCAGAAAGGTATCCGGCTAAAAGGCTACCTCCAGCAACCGGAAGAAATCCGCATCCCATATAAAGAGCCACCTTATCTTTAGGTGCAATCTTACCAACATACTCAGTTATTTTAGGCGAACCAGCCATCTCTCCAATTCCAAATATTAATATTGCTCCAACAATAAAGAATGGATTATTAGTATACAGAGTTAATCCAAGCCCTATAGAACATACAAGGAAACCTGTCATCATTGCATTTAATGGTTTCCACTTCATAACAGCACCAGATATAATTATCTGAAAAAATATAATATACATTGAGTCTAACGTAGTAAAATACTCCGACTTTATTGTCCCATCAGGCGAACCTACAATCCCTGCTAACCACGACATATTCTCTGACAAGAAACTATATAGTAGCTTGGTATCAACCCACTGCTCAATAAATACTGGCATTGTATAAAACAGTTGGTAGTACATAGACCAGAATCCGGCAACCAATATCAGGAATACAACAAACTTAATGTCACTAAGTGCTGTTCCTATATCACGTATAACCTTCTGCATTGAGTACCCAAACGATGTATTTACCTTCTCTCTGCCCGGCTCTTTAAATAACAATAACAATCCGAAATTAAGAGCCATTACACCTGCACTAATGTAGAAAACCATATCGTACGATATCTTGCTAAAATGAAGAGCTACAAGCGGACCAATAAATGCTCCAACATTAACCATCATATAATATATACCAAATCCTACCGATGAGGTCTCATCATCTGTAGTTTTTGATACTGTTGCCGTAATAATTGGCTTAAACAATGCTCCTCCAACCGCTAACACAAGATATGTTGCAAAAACAGCACCAAACGATTTACAAAACGGAAACATCACAAACCCGGCAATATATACAGTAAAAGCTATTGCCAAAACTTTCTTATATCCATACCTGTCGGCTATTGCTCCTGTAATAACAGGTAAAAGGTAAAGTACTGCAGTACCCACACCCATTATCAAACTCTTCTCTACCTGTGAGAATCCTAACGCCCCAATATCTGTTGATTTTGTAAGATAGTTTGCCAGAAGCATATAAAAACCATACCACGATGCCCTTTCAAACAGCTCCATTCCGTTGGCAGTCCAGAATGTACCCGGGAACTTCTTAAAAACCTTTCCTATTCCAGCCATAATAATTTAGTCATAATGATTTAAGTGCTGACAAATCTAACAATCTTTTGATTAAAACCTAATTATTATAGACCTCTACTGTCGTTATTTTGTGCAAAATAGAGTACTTTTGCCAGACTTGTTAAGTTCTGAACTTATAAAGTGATGATACGTTTTATATAAACAGAGAAAACAACATAATTAGTTATGGAGAAGAATAAAGTTCTATTAATGATACTTGATGGCTGGGGAATAGGAAGCAGAGATAAATCTGACGCCATCTTTACTGGAGAGACAAACTATATTGACAGTTTATATACAAAATACCCTAATGCAACAATACTAACATCAGGTGAGAATGTTGGACTGCCTGCCGGGCAGATGGGTAACTCTGAGGTAGGTCACCTGAATATCGGTGCCGGAAGAGTTGTATATCAAGATCTTGTTAGAATAAACAGAGCAATTGAGGACAACTCTATATCTGAAAAAGAGGTTCTTGTAGAGGCTTTTGAGTATGCTAAAGCAAATAATAAATCGGTACACTTTATAGGGTTAATATCTGACGGAGGTGTACACTCACAAGACTCTCACCTATACAAACTATGTGATATTACAAAAGAGCATGGTTTAAATAATGTATTTATACACGCAATTACCGATGGTAGAGATACAGATCCTAAAAGCGGACTGGGATATATTAAAAATCTGGAAAACCATTTGGAACACTCTAACGGAGAAATTGCATCGCTTATTGGGCGTTACTATGCAATGGACAGAGATAAACGATGGGACAGAGTTAAACTTGCATACGACCTTTTTGTTAGCGGAAAAGGCGAAACTGCAAACAGAGCATCTGAAGCAGTAGAGCAATCGTATGCAAACAACATTACCGATGAGTTTATTAAACCAGTTGTTTTTAACGATGCAAACGGCAATCCTAAAGGTGCAATAAAAGAAGACGATGTTGTTATCTGCTTTAATTTCCGTACAGACAGATTAAGAGAAATTACAACTGTTCTTTCACAAGAAGATATGCCAGAAGAGGGTATGTACAAAATGCCACTTCACTATGTTACAATGACCGCTTATGACAAAAATTTCAAAGGCGTTAATGTAGTATATGATAAAGATAATCTTAAGAATACGCTTGGTGAGGTTATGGCTGCGAATAACAAAAAGCAGATACGTATTGCCGAAACAGAGAAATATGCACACGTAACATTCTTCTTCAGTGGTGGTCGCGAAGAGGAGTTTGACGGAGAAAAGCGTATACTTATACCTTCGCCAAAGGTTGCAACATACGATCTACAACCAGAGATGAGTGCGTATCTTGTAAAAGATGAGATTGTAAACGAGCTTAAAAAAGGAGAGACAGATTTTGTATGTCTTAACTTTGCAAATGGCGATATGGTTGGTCATACGGGCATTTATGAGGCTATATTAAAAGCTGTAAAGGCTGTTGACACTTGTGTAGAAGAGGTTGTTGAAACTGCAACAGCAAACGGATACACAACAATAATTATTGCCGATCACGGAAACGCTGATTTCGCTGTAAATAACGATGGTTCGCCAAATACGGCTCACTCAACAAATCCGGTACCTATTATTGTTGTAAGCAACAAGATTAAAGAGGTAAATGACGGAATACTTGCAGATATAGCCCCAACTATACTTAAAATCATGGATGTAAATATCCCTGATGAGATGACTGGAAAAGCGTTAGTTTAAAGAACATTTATACAGCCCGTAAAGGGCTGTTAATTTATATACTACAGATGATACAGATAGACGATAAGATAATTAGTCTTGATATTTTTGAGAAGAAATTCTGTTGTGATATACCAAAGTGCAAAGGAGCATGTTGTGTACATGGCGATTCTGGTGCACCACTTGAAGAGTACGAGGTAGATCAGCTTATTGAAGCTCTGCCGGAAGTACTGCCATATCTTACAGATAAAAGTAAAGAGGCTATTGACAGAGAAGGGATACCTGTTGTAGATTCTGATGGTGATCTTGTTACACCACTTGTTAAAGGAGCTGAATGTGCTTTTGTTGTGGTTGAGAATGGTATTACACTATGTGGTATTGAGAAGGCGTGGGTTGATAAAAAGGTTGATTTCAGAAAACCAATATCATGTGCTCTGTATCCGATAAGAGTTAAGAAATATGCCGACTTTGAAGCTCTTAACTACGACGTATGGGATATTTGTAAACATGCCCGCAGAAAAGGAGAAAAAATTGGTTTGCCTATTTACAGGTTTCTGAAAGATCCAATCACAACTAAGTATGGTGAGGCATTCTATAACGAGATGGAAGAAGCATACAAACTGCTACAGAAAAATCCGGATATCAAACTTTAACGACGTTTTATCCAATAATTCTGTCTGATACAAAGAATTTACTATTTTTATCAAAGAAAACTTAATAAAAACTACAAATATGGATTACATTAACAAGTATGTTGAGGAGAATAAAGACCGCTTTCTAGAAGAGTTATTTGGTCTTATTAGAATACCTTCTATTAGTTCTATAGCAGAGAACAAACCAGATATGTACAAAGCTGCTGAATACTGGAAAAACCTTATTCTTGAAGCTGGAGCTGACCGTGCAGAGGTTTATGAGACAGAAGGAAATCCTGTAACATATGGTGAGAAAATCATCGATCCATCACTACCTACTGTATTGGTTTACGGACATATGGACGTTATGCCTGTTGATCCTCTTGAGCTTTGGAACACTGATCCGTTTGAGCCTGTAATTAAGGATGGTAAAATATGGGCACGTGGTGCTGACGATGATAAAGGACAAGCATTTATTCACGCTAAGGCGTTTGAGATAATGGTTAAGAACAACACTCTTCCTTGTAACATTAAGTTTATGATTGAGGGTGAAGAGGAGGTTGGATCACCAAACCTTCCTAAGTGGTGTGCTGACAATAAGGAGATGCTTAAGGCTGATGTTATTCTTGTCTCTGATACAGGAATGATTGCTCCTGATGTTCCAACTATCACAACTGGGCTTCGTGGTCTTTCATACTGGGAGGTTGAAGTAACTGGTCCTAACAGAGACCTTCACTCAGGTCTATTTGGTGGAGCTGTTGCTAACCCAATTAACCAGCTTGCAAAAATGATTGCAGATATGCTTGATGATAACAATCACGTAACAATCCCTGGATTCTACGATGATGTTCTTGAGGTATCTGACGAGGAACGTGCTCTTATGGCTAAAGCACCATACAGCGAGCAAGGTTACAAAGATGCTCTTAATGTTAAAGAGCTTTGGGGAGAGAAAGGATTTACTACAAATGAGCGTACAGGTATCCGTCCAACATTTGATGTTTGCGGTATGTGGGGTGGTTACACTGGAGAAGGAGCTAAAACAGTTCTTCCTTCAAAAGCTTATGCTAAGATATCATCAAGACTTGTTCCTAATCAGCAGCATGAGAAGATCTCAAAGTTGTTTAAGGAGTACTTTGAGAGCATAGCACCAGATTATATCAAGGTTAATGTTGAGTATCTTCACGGAGGTCCTTCATACGTTTGTCCTATTGATCTCCCTGAGTACAAAGCAGCAGAACTTGCACTTAATGATACTTACGGAAAAATTGCTGTTCCTGTACGTAGTGGTGGGTCAATTCCTATCATCTCTACATTTGAGGAGATTCTTGGAATTAAATCTATCCTTATGGGATTCGGTCTTGAGTCAAATGCTATTCACTCACCTAATGAGAACTTTCCATTAGAGCAGTTATTCAATGGTATTAAGACTATTCCTAACTTCTACAAGCACTATGCTGAGTTAAAGAAGTAATTTAGGTATTACACGATATACTAAACGGCTGCCAAATGGTAGCCGTTTTTTGTTTCAAACAAAAGAAGGGAGGTTACATCACAACCTTCCTTCAATATATTATATAAATTTTACCTACTCTTTAAGATACTTATCTAACCAGTTAAAGAAACGGCGCTGCCACAATATTCCATTTTGTGGTGATAGTACCCAGTGATTCTCTGTAGGGAAGTATAAAAACTCACTTGGAATACCTCTCAATTGCGCTGCATTAAATGCTGCCATACTCTGTGTATAAGGAATACGGAAGTCTAATCCTCCGTGAATAACAAGTATTGGTGTATTCCAGTTTTCAACAAAGTTATGTGGAGAATCAGCAAACGATTTCTGAGCTATGCTATTAGTTTTCTCCCAAGGTGCTCCACCTTTCTCCCAATAGTCAAAGAAACTCTCATCTGTTGTAACAAACTCCATCTCTGAATTAAACACGCCACAGTGTGCTATAAATGCCTTAAATCTATCGTTATGGTTACCAGCCAACCAGTAAACAGAGAATCCTCCAAAACTTGCACCAATTGCACCCAGTTTTGTCTCATCAACATATGGCTCTTGCTTAACCACATCTATAGCAGCAAGCAGATCGCGCATTGCCTGACCAGAATTATCCTTACTTATCTGATCTGTCCACTCCTGTCCCATTGCAAGCACACCTCTACGGTTTGGAGCTACAATTATATAATCGTTTGATGCCATTAATGAGAAGTTCCAACGGTAACTCCAGAACTGACTTAACGGACTCTGAGGTCCTCCCTCGCAGTATAATATTGCAGGATATTTCTTTGTTTCATCAAAGTTTGGAGGGAGAATAACCCATGTTAACATCTTTTTATTATCTGTTGTTGTAATCCAACGCTTCTCAACTTTTGGCATATCAAGTTTGCTAAGGATATGTTCATTCTCAGTTGTAAGCTGTGTCTCCATACCTGTAGATGCATCAACTGTATAAATCTCCTGAGGCATAACCATACTTACCTTTGTTCCAACAAGTATACCATCAGCAAGTGCTACAGAGTGATAATCGTGCTGACCTTTGGTAACTGCCTTTGGCATATCATCTTTCAGATTAAGATTATATATTTGGTGTGTTGCCTGAACTCCTGCAACAAAATAGATACTCTCATCCTTATTACCCCAAACCAGTCCTGAAGGATTATAATCAAAGTTTGGCATATACTGTCTTTTAGTACCATTCTCTAGATCTATAATAAACAGACGTTCTTTATCTGCCTCAAAACCATCGTGCTCCATACTTGTATAGGCCAGATATCTTCCGTTATTCGAAAACACTGGATATCTATCATACCCTGGATTCTCCTTTGTAAGGTTCTTTGTCTCCTTTGTTTTTATATCATATATATAGATATCCGAATTTGTGCTAAGCGTATACTCTTTTCCATATTTTTTCTTACAAGTATATGCTACAGTATTACCATCAGGACTCCATGCAAGCTCTTCTACACCACCAAATGGTTTAAGAGGAGAGTCATAAGGTTCATTTTTCATAATATCAAGTAGTTCTCCCACTTTTCCATTACTATAATCTGCAACAAACAGGTGACTGAAGCTCTCATCTTCCCATCTGTCCCAGTGACGATACATAAGATCTGTTATTATCTTTCCGTTTGACTTAGGAAGATCTGGATAGATATCAGCCACTGTCTCAAGAATCTTTACATCTTTAGTAAATAGTATTCTCTTTTGTGTTGGCGAATAAATATAGTTATCTACTCCCCCATCTATCTTTGTTATCTGTGTCTTATCAGATCCATCAGGATTCATCTCCCAAAGCTGCATGCTACCACTCTTTGCAGATAGATATCCTATCTTTTCGCCATCAGGACGCCATGTTGCACCATACTCTCCCTCTGCCGAAACTGTTAAGCGCTTTGGTATTCCTCCTTTAACATCAACAACAAAAAGTTCTCTGTTGCTTTTATTTTTAGCTATATCGTAATATGTAACACCATACAGGACACTCTTCCCGTTTGGTGACACTTGTGCATCGCTTAATCTACCAAAAGACCATAATATCTCAGGTGTTAAACGTTTGTTTGTTGTGTTAATCTCCTTTCTGAAGATTATCTCCTCTGCTTTAGCTGTCTCATCAGCCGATGATTGATTACATCCGGTAACCATAAGTACTGCAAAAGGAAGAGCAAATAATAATTTTCTCATAACTTTTATTAATTAACTGATTAATAAAAAAATCGCGTAACAACTTTTATCTGCTACGCGATTCTCTTAATATATTATCTACTGATTTCTCTTCTCTTCTATACTTGCTGTAATCTTCTCTTTAAGCTCTTCAGCAAGCTCAGGATTATCTTTTATAAGCTGCTTAACTGATTCTCTTCCTTGTCCAAGTTTTGTTTCACCATAGCTAAACCAAGAACCACTTTTTTTAACTATCTCGTGCTCTACAGCCATATCAATTATCTCTCCGGCTTTTGATATTCCCTCGCCATACATGATATCAAACTCGGCTTTACGGAATGGTGGAGCAACCTTGTTTTTAACAACTTTTACACGTGTACGTGTTCCTATTACATCCTCACCATCTTTAAGCTGACTTATCTTTCTTATATCAAGACGTAATGATGCATAAAACTTAAGTGCATTACCTCCGGTTGTTGTCTCAGGATTACCAAACATAACACCAATTTTCTCACGCAACTGGTTAATAAACACACAACAAGTATTTGTTTTATTAATACTTCCTGTAAGCTTTCTAAGTGCTTGCGACATTAACCTTGCCTGAAGTCCCATACGAGAATCACCCATATCACCTTCTATTTCAGCTTTAGGTGTAAGTGCTGCTACTGAATCAATAACAAGTATATCAATAGCTCCTGAACGTATAAGATGATCGGCTATCTCAAGAGCTTGCTCTCCGTTATCCGGTTGTGAAATAAACAGGTTTTCTGTATCAACACCTAGTTTTTCAGCATAAAATCTGTCGAAAGCATGTTCAGCATCTACTATTGCTGCAATACCTCCTGCTTTCTGAGCCTCTGCAATAGCGTGTATTGCAAGCGTTGTTTTACCAGATGATTCAGGTCCGTAAATCTCAACTATTCTTCCGCGAGGAAAACCACCTACTCCAATAGCAGCATCAAGGGCTATAGATCCTGTTGATATTGTTGGTACATCTACAACAACATTATCCCCAAGTTTCATTATAGTACCTTTACCATACCCTTTTTCGATCTTATCAAGAGTAAGTTGCAGCGCTTTCAACTTATCCTGATTAACTTCTTTACTCATAATTATATTCTGTTTATTTTTTATTACTCTATACCATAAAGATCAAGTATCTGCTTTGCATGATCTTTAGTTTTAACCTTGGTAATTACATTGTCTATCTTACCCGATTCGTTTATAATGTATGTAGTACGTATTACTCCTTCGTACTCTTTTCCATACATCTTTTTAAGTCCCCATACACCATATGCATTCATAATCTCTTTATCACCATCGCTAACAAGGTCAAAGTTAAGATTGTGCTTTGTTCTGAATTTATCATGAGATGTTAGGGAATCCGGACTTACGCCTATAATTTTGAAACCATTCTCTGATAATACATCAAAGTTATCTCTAAGATTACAAGCCTCTGCTGTGCATCCTGGCGTATTATCTTTTGGATAAAAATATAGTATTATTTTGTTGTTCTTGAGGTCACTTAATTTAATCGTCGCTCCGTTTTCCTCTTTTATCACAAAATCAGGGGCGATATCTCCAATATTCAAAACTGACATAGTTAAATATTTTAAGTTATTATTTATCAAGTCATTATTTTTGCACTATGCAATTTATAAAGCTACAAAAAACTTTCTATGATTCATAGTGATAATACCAGACATAGTATACAATAATGACTAATTATCCGGTAATAACTACAGTCAATCTTCAATTTTGTTCTGAATAAATATTAAAAAAACTATATCCTAAAATGGTTTTTTACGTAGAACAGTTGTGTAATGATAAAAAATACCACGGAATGCGCCGATATAGAAGAAAACGCAAAAGAAAAAAGGTTATAGTATTATCTATAATTTTTCTATTAATTGCACTTACCGGAAAAACCTGGTTTAGCAAGAG
This sequence comes from Bacteroidales bacterium UBA6680, assembly GCA_002454955.1. GTDB lineage: Bacteria > Bacteroidota > Bacteroidia > Bacteroidales > UBA6680 > UBA6680. The sequence continues at coordinate 9,021 of DKJY01000184.1, read as the reverse complement.
TGAATTTCGCAATACAGATTTTAGTAAGGTTCATTATATTATAGAGAGTAGTGATTCTCTGTATTATCCAAGACCATACGAGTGTATAAAGAACAATACACGTATTCTGGAAAAATTAGTATTTCTCAAAGTTGATGAAATGCCCAAGTTTTTAGGGTATACAGACGATAGTGCTATAATGTATTTCAGAGAATATATAAAAGAGAAATCTGGAAATACAAAACTAAAAAAAGATAGCTCTGTAGTTATTTTTGTGAAGATAATTGTTGATTCTGATGGTAATTTAAATTATGCCAAAATATTGAGATTAAAAGAGGGTAGCGATCCTAAAAAATACTCTATACATGCCAGAGAAGACACAAAAGAGATTGATAAATGGAGGATAAAAGATCTGCTTGATAAAATTATCAAATCCCCCAGATGGATACCCGGAGAACAGAACGGAGAAAAAGTAGCTGTAACATATATTTTTCCAATGAGAATTCATCAACCATAAAAAAAGAGGCTCATTAAGAACCTCTTTAGTTTTTTATAGGTTACATCTATTTAATTACGACTCTTTTTGTAGTAATTTTATTGTTGGTATTTATCTTTATAAAATAGATTCCTGAACTTAGTCCTGAAACAGACATATTAGATCTGTTTGAGTTTAATCTCATTTTACGTACAGTAACACCTCTTGAATTAACAAGCATTATTTCACCACCTCTTGATATATCTGAAACAATAATATCGATATTATCACTTGCTGGATTTGGAGTAACATCTACCTTAATATCATCGCTCATAATATCTTTGTCTACCTTCTCTGATTTAAAGTTAAGATCATTAATTTCTCTCGATAATGAACCTGTTACTGCAAGATTTGCTGTATATGTAACCATATCTTGTCCTGTAATAGTAAGCTTTACACTACCAGAAATATTACCTGTAATTTGAATTGACGCAGTACCATTTGTAATATATGCTTTACCTATAATTGCACCATTACTATACAGAACAGCAAGTGCTCCGTTTACTGAACATGATACATTATAATAACCAGCTGTTTGTCCAATTGTTATAGTATGAGATACTGTTGGATTAGTAGGCACCTTAGTTCTTAATATTACTGTTGGATCACCAAATATTGTCCATGTATCAGTCATTCTATTTCCTGCTGAACCATACTCCTGATTCATATGCATACAACCATTCATTGTAACACCACCAAATGTTTTGCGTGCAGTTGCAGGTATAGTTTTTACTGTAAGGTCAACCATCTCATCCTGTCCGTCCATTGGTGGCGACCACGATTGATTTATTGTTGATGCAATAATTGCAACAGCACCTGTTGGCTGGTTATTCTTTGATACCTTAATCCACTTCTCTGCAAAACATTCGTAATTCTTAAAGTTTCCGTTTACACACGCTACGTCAAATATAAATGGCCACTTACCATAATTAGTAAGGCCTGCTATATGACTTGTACTAAAATATGATGTAACCCAATATGTATTTGATCCATGACCAACATATGCCATCATACCATTACCTGCATTAACTGCATTCTTAACAAGAGTACTATTAGCAGATGGATGATATATCTTGGTTACTGTAGTTCCATAACCTGTAAAATCTGAGCTTATGTTGTCCATATGCTGCTTATCAGTCTCTCCATCATCAGCCCATGAGCCACCATCACCAGATGCAATTCCTGTGAATTTATTAAGCCATGTATCTGTTGTATTAAGGTCTTTTTCGTAAGTAATTGTACGATTTACCATAGTTGTTATTTGAGCCTCTGTTTCACCACAGAAACGCCCTATTATTACCTCAGGATACGAATCATTACCTATTATATGACCATATGCATTGTCTGAATCCCCATTCTTATATGTTGGAGGAATCTGTCCCGCATCACCTACCAATAGAACATAAGCAATTCCTTCATTAGTATACTTATTTGATATATATGTTTTTAATGCCGATGACGATCCTCCTGCTGTTGTATAAGTAACCATTTCTGTCTCTTGTCCTCTCTGATTCTTCCAATCAACAAATGGTTGCATCTCATCTTCAAATGAAGGGAAAGTTATAACAAGTAGTTTTCCGTCATCATCAACAGATGTATAACGGCTATTATTTGTGCTATTTATAAACAGCTCATCATATAACATATTAAATACTTTTGTCTCTTTTACACTGCTCATTGCTGATTTAGCAGCAAAACCCGAATCATCTTTATATGTTACACGCAGAGTCATATCTTTATAAACTCTCAGTTTTTTCTCTACCGGATTATATTGAAACGGATACACCCATATTGTCTGTCCGGTTCTGTTCCTGAAAATAAATTTATCGTTAACAGATGTCAGTTTTCCAGGAAAAAACATGTCTTGCTTATACTCTTTTCCAAAAGTATACGGAACCTTATCAGGATCAATATTTCTGTACAGGTTACCTTTTGATGGAGCAATAAGAATATTATACATATCCTCATAGTTAGCATCAATAATCTCAACATCAATTATTGAATTCATCGGAACCTGAAGTGTTGTTGATAATTTAATCAGATCCGGAGCACCTTTTTTCAATATTTCAGAACCAAAATCGCTCTGAATAATCTGATAGGTACCAGATTTTGTATCAACAGTTTTAAACTTAAAATCGTTAAGTTTAACAGACAGATCAATCTGACTACTTTTTTGAGATTTGAGGCTTATCACCTCTGCCTTTTGTCCAAACGAGATGTAACAGAACATAACACCTACAAGAATAAGGCTTAATCTGAACTTCTGATAAAAATTAATCATAATATTTAATTTTAGTTAAAAAACTTGGGTACTTAAAGTTACCTATTCAACTAATAATTTCATATTTCATTATATTTCATCAAAGCTATACCTCTCAATACAAAAAAGGGAGTAAACCATGTTCGCTCCCTCAGTTATATTATGTTTTAGAATGCTATTTCTTGATAATAATCTTTCTTGTAATAACCTTACCATCTGTTCTACTCAATCGTACAAAGTACATTCCATCTTTCAAATCAGTTACTGAAATATTTGCTACATCTAATCTTCCTTTATATACTGTAACACCAATAGAGTTTATTATAAATACATCAGCTCCAACCCATTTATTAGTAATCTTAATATTCAGATTATACTTAACAGGATTAGGGTAGATTACGATATTCTCTTCCTCGCTCTTAACACTAGTTGGATCTGTTTTCTGAAGAGTAACATTAATAACATTGGCAGAGGCAACTGTAAAGTTCTTCTCTACTTTATTAAATCCTATGGCCTCTATTTTATACTTATAATCCCCTTTAAGTAATTTATTAATGTATTTACCATCTGAGTTTGCTACAACTTTTGTATTGTTAACAAATAGCGACACATTACTAATCTTATTACCCTTAACGTCAACTATATTAAACTGCTGCTTATATTTTGGCATCTCAAATCCAAAATAGATGTCAGGTCTTGACTTTGATAAAGCAGGCGATCCGGCAGATCCGTTTGTATCATATACTGATATTGCTGCACAATTTTTTTCTGCCTCTGAGCAGTAAATTTTTGGTGACAAATTAGATACTTTTTGCTCGTCATGTCCCCAAATAAATTCAATAACAATATTTTTACCACTAGTAACAGTGAATCCTGATATATCAATTTTTCTTAAACCAGAAGTCTCTGAAAGCGAGAATACATCAGCTGTATACACCTCTTCAGCATCAGACATGTCAACAAAAGCACTCATTTCTGAAGCATCAACCTCTTTCATAAGAACCTTAAAGTTTTTATAAGAAGGAGCATCTTTTGCCTCTTTAATATTAAGTGATATATATGTTATCTCTCTGTCGCCAACTCCAAATTTACTTCCATCATAAAGGAATTGTGAACGTTGATATTTCTTTACTCTGTTAAACGGATTTGATGATGTAATTGTACCTCCACCAATCTGTTTTCCATTTGCCAATCCCACCTCAAAAGGTTTTTCTGTTGTATAATCTATATCTGAGTCAACAGCTAATCTACAATCAAGATTTGCATACTTAGTCTCTCCTACAGGGAAAGTAACTGCAAACTCCAACTCAACAGTAGCTCCGGCAGCAATATTAGATGCTGTTTTAGAAGCCTCTGTAAGTGTAAGAATATCCTTAGAGAACGACATTGTAATAGCTGCACTACTAATCTCTGATTTCCCGCTATTGATAACCGGAACAACTAACACAGCACTCTCACCCGGATCTAAACGTCCATCATTATCATTCTTAAGCTTAAGGTCGCCCAATACTAATGAACTCTGAATAGCTGTAAGATTCTTAGTATATGTTATCATATCCTGACCTGTAATGGTAAGGGTAACATTTCCTTGTTTCATTCCGGTAGTACTTATCTCTGCTTTACCACCAGTAACATATGCTTTGCTTATGATTTTTCCGTTTTCAGAGATAACAGCCAATGCACCGTCAGCAGAGCAGTTAACAATAAACTTTGGTACAAAAGTAAATATATTATCTGCATGAGTAATATTTGCTTTTACTGGTGCTTTCGTTCTCAATATAAGCGATGGGTCACCAAAAATTGTCCATGTATCAGTCATAGAGTTTCCTCCACCACCATACTTCTCATTCATACGCATACAACCATTAAGCGTAACCCCACCGAATGTCTTCCTTATTTTGGCATCCATATCCTTAACAAGAAGATCGTACATCTCGTCCTGACCGCTCATTGGTGGTGCCCATGACTGGTTAATTGTAGAAGCTATAATCGCGACTGCTCCAGTAGGTTCATTATCCTTAGAAGCTCTTATCCACTTCTCAGCAAAACATGTCTTATTAACAAAATTTCCGTTTACACATGCAACATCAAATATAAATGGCCATTTACCTTTGTTTGTAAGTCCATCTATATCATTAACACCAAAGTATGATGTTACCCATGCAGTATTTGATCCGTGACCAACATAGCCCATAACTCCATTACCGTTATTTACAGCCGCAGAAACCTGATATCTAGTAACACCAGGATCATATAATTTCTTAACAGTATAACCATGTCCTGTAAGGTCAGTAGATATATTGTCCATATGCTGAATATCTGTCTCGTGGTTATCACCATTATAACCTCCTTCGTCCGATGCAATACCTGTAGCATTAGCAAGCCATGTATCTGTTTGATCAAGATCACGCTCATATGCTATTGTTCTTTTTACCATTGTGGTAACCTGTCCCTCTGTTTCAGCAGAGAAACGTCCCATTATAACCTCCGGATAAGAGTCGTTACCTTCAATATAGCCATACTTGTTATCTGAGTCGCCACTCTTATAATCAGATGGGATATGCTGTGAATCTCCTACAAGAAGAACAAATGCAATATCTTCATTTGTATATTTTGTCTTTATATATTCTCTAAGTTTTGTTTTTGTTCCGCCAATCTCTGTATAAGTAACAATCTTTGTCTCCTGACCTCTTTGGTTTTTCCATGTAACAAAATCAGCCATCTCATCAGCAAAATCTGCATGTGCTACTACAAGCATCTTTCCCTCATAGTCAACAGCATTATATCTTCCTGTTGCTTTGCTATTATTTATAAAAAGGTCATCGTAAAGTCCCTCAAACAAATTGTTATCTGGTGTATTACGTGTATTAAACTTTTCTGTAGATCTGCCACTTGCAGCAAAGGTAACCTTTAACTCCAGGCTCTTATACACTCTGAGAACACGCTTAACCGGATTATACTGAAACGGATAAACCTCTACTGTTTGTCCTGTTTTACGTCTAAAAACAAATGTATTATTTGCTTTTGTAAGGTTCTCAGGAAAGAATTTATCCTGATTATACTCCTTACCAAATGTATAAGGTACTGTTGCTGGGTCAACATCTCTGAACAACACGCCTTTTGATGGTGCTATAAGAACATCATTAAAGTCCTCGTAATCTGCCCCAACAACCTGAACGTTGGCAACATTATTATGAGGAATCTGAAGTGTTGTTGTTATTTTAAGTAATTCCGGAGCTCCCTTTTTTAATATTGCAGAACCAAAACCACCTGTTATTGTTTTATATACCCCTTGGTTTGTATTAACATTGTTAAACTTAAACTCGGGTAATTTAACAGATAATTCAACAGAACTACCTGATCTGCTTTTTAAATACACAACATTATCTGCCTTGGCAAATACCGATTGAAAAGTCATCAGTAATGCAAGAAGTAAGCTGATACTTGTCACTTTTTTAGTAAAATTCGTCATACGCTTTCCTATCTTTAGGTTAAAAATTCAAGGTTACATCAATTATGCGAATTTAATGTTTAATATTAAAAAAACAGCAATATCAGCTTACTTATTTATAAGTTTTTACATTTTTAAAACAGAGGCATACCTAACTTAAAGCCAAAACCATCGTACTCAAAATCCTTGAACCCTACGTATACTTCGGCATTCAGAACAAAGAATATCTGTTTTAATCCATACGAAAGTTCAGTATAGTTTTTTAAGGTGTTACTGTTATAATACCTTAATGTTATACTCTCTTGAATCAATGTATTATTTAGCAGAGGTAATCGTTTAAGCAACAATCGTCCGGTATTATACTGTACTGCTCCTAACACATAAGCATCGGTACTACTATATTTATGATATGGTAATAACCCAAATCTTGTTATATCATTATTTGTATAGAGAAATACATAATTTGATTTTACATGATTATAATTCTGAAAACCAACCTTGTCTTTATTAATAAATGCACCTGTCTCTAATTTATATACAAATGACGACATCATACCTGTTCTAATATTCTGGTTGACAGAAAAATTTATTTTGTTATACCTATTATTACTTCCAAATACATTATCTATTGCCTGATAGTAATTTAATCTGAATGTTGGATAACGCGAGTAAGCCATTTCTTTCTTGCCTTTAACAATACGGTATCTGTAACGCGGACGATACTTAAGTCCAAGATAAACTATAAAGGCTCTATTGTCTTTAAAAGAGAAGTTACTCTGGCTATAATGAACGTTATCCGGAATATTTGGTTCATACAAATCATCATATTTCAGGAACGAGAAATTTGTGTTATTTTCCAGAATTTTTCTATCAGAAAGTCTAATTCCAACACCTAATACAAGCCCATTAGCAATGTCAATGTTATTATTAATACTAAAATAACTCTCTTCATAAAGCCTACTTAGATTATCTTTGTTCATTAAAGACCACGATGTATTCAACAAGTCAAGCTCATCTCCATAAACAAAATCAGTAGATCTTTTTCCTACAGAAACATGAAGATTTCCTCTTCGCATCTTACTGTACGTTTTATAGAACGATAATCGCCACAAAAGAGCTTCTCTTGAGAATGCATAACCAATATTACCTTTTATATTGTACCTATGTCCGTTTTTCTGTTCTTTATAGAATCTTAGCGATTGCGAATAGGCCAAACCATCAACTGCATTAAATCTTATCCCATCTGTGTAATCAAGCAGTCCTCCATACGATAATCCAACAGTGTCATCATTGTACTCAAAATACTTACCCCAAATAATTGAGTTAAATGTAAGTTTCTTCTTCGCCATTCTAACTGAATCTTTATACTCCGGACTATTACGTATTTTATCTATCGAATCTTTTTCTTCGAAACTCCTAATTTCATGACTAAGCAGAGGTACAGACCTTATGCTATCCCAGAATGCAGTACTTTTATTTCTGGCATCATCAGCTATCTCAACAATATCGTCAACTATTTCAAGAGGCTCTGGTTTTTTATCTTTTCGCGACAATTTTTCCATCTTTCTTGCCAATTTACGCATATCACTATTTGTAAGCTCATCCTTTTTAAGCAACTTCTCAACAACCTTCTCATCCTTGCTCTTCTCTGGTAACTCAGACTTAGTATTTATAGGATTCCCTCTATTTTTAATTTTTTCTACAGCTTCAGGATTAAGCTTTTTTGCAATCTCTCTCAGATATCCATGATTTATCTCAGGATTAAGGGTAATATTATAATTATCTATTGAGGCTACATAATTAAACGCAAATACAACCCCCATAAACTTACCTTTAATATCAATGCTCTTTGTAAGAGGCAACCAAACATTACTCTCAACTGGCGAATAGACCTCGCGCACATTAACCTTTCCTACCGGTGTCTGTATAAATATATTTGAGTTCTGTATATTCCAAAAATCCTCTGCTATATGAATAACCCCACTAATAAGATCCTTACCCTTTCTTTTTGGGATAATTTTTATCTTATTAACTAACCTGTTATCGTCCTGATACGACCCTATCAGTTTAAATTTATAGTATGAGAAAGAGTTTACAGATAGTGGCGATATAACATTAAGTGTCTCGATATTATAAATATTAAACATTGCAAAACGCATAGGATTCTCTCCCAGCTCTCCACTTGATCTAAGTGATATAACCTTCTCTTCAAGCTTATCTGGCTGTTCAAAATATATGTCAGACAGAGTCTCTATAACACCAAGACTACCTGTATCTACATCTAGTTGTTTCTGAAACATTCTTGGCAACTTTTTAAGCTGTGCACCCCCTTTAAGATATACCCTTGCAGAGTATTTCTGCACTTGCTTAACATAGTACTCTTTCATACCAATTGCATGCCGCATAATGTAGTATGCCGGATCCTCACTTTTATTAGAAACAACAACAACAGGTATTTCAACTGCTTGTGGTTGCAAAATCATATTTTTTACAATCCAACCGGAGATATCTATCTTCTCTTTTATAGATCTATAACCAAGAAACCTTACATGCAGGGTATAGTTACCATCAGGTACTTTAATAGAGTATTCACCATTATCGTTTGTGGTGGTACCAATACTTAGCTCTGCTATGTATATAGATGCAAAAGGGACTGCTGCTCCTTTTTCGTCTTTTATAACTCCTTTTATACCTCCAGCAAACATATTGGCACAAAACAGAGTAATAAATAAAGTAAATAGTAGTTTTTTCATAATGTTTATAATTGTTTTTTCATTTGCCATATGGAACTCGCAT
>DKJY01000005.1 GCA_002454955.1 Bacteroidales bacterium UBA6680 | reverse complement strand
GGCATAACTATAAAGTTTGTTAAACCTATAACTGTTGGGGCTTCGTTTACATTCTCTACAGTAATATCAATAGCTGTCTCAATATCAGCTGCTTTTACACGTATGCTTAACAACTGTGTTGCCTCATAATCAACTTTCTCTACTAATCTCAGCTCTGTACCAACAATCTCAAACATATCGTTATTAGCAGAGTTCTCGCCAGATATTAAAGTAAAATCATAATTACCACCCTGATTAACCGACAGATTACCAACCTTGCCTGTTGTATTCTCAGAAACTATATAGTTATCAAGAACTACTCTTGCCTCTGATGGGTCAGGGTTATCAACTACATTAATATCCAGATTATATTCGCTCTCTGCATCCTCATCGTCTTTTACCTTAACCTTTATTTTTAAGGTTCCAATATCTGCACGTGTAAACTTCTTTTTACTCTGTAGCTGATTCTTATTCTTTATAATAAAGTTCTCTGATATTGTTGAATAGGTAAAATCTGTATCGTCCGGATCATCATCAGTTCCTACCAATATTCCTATAAGCGTACCAGGGTCTTTACCAATCTGAATCTCATTTGAGGTTAACACCAAGCCACTTGGTGCATCGTTAATATTTCTGGCATCTACAACAAAATCCTTTACAATTGACACATCGCCATTTACAGCCTTAACTCTTACAGTATATTGAGATTGCTTCTCATAGTTTAATCCTCTCTTTGTTTTAAGTGTTGAGTCTGTAGTGCTAAAGAAGCTATTATCCTTTTTATCAGGTAACTCAAACACAAAATCAGATGTTTTAACACCAAATAATTTAAAATATCCTACCTTACCAACCTTATTCTCATCAATAGAATTATTACTTAACTGTACGCCTGTTGGTATAGGGCTGTTTGCCTCGCCACGTTCAATAGTAATCTCTTTATCAAGTGTTCCTCCATATATGTCATATGCCTGTACTCTTATTACATACTCTGTTTTATAACTCCACTCAAACAGGTTAGTAGACGATACAAGCGTATTACCATCAATTATACGAAAATCAGCATTATCACCTTCAAAATCAATCAAACGAAAATATAACTTATCATTGTCCGGATCTTCTCCACCAAATTCACCAATAACAGACCACTGAGGTGTATTACTAAGTGCTCTGTTCACATTTATATTAAAACTTGTTGGAGCCTGATTTCCATCTTTTTTCAAGAACCGCATATGAGCATTAGAGTAAATTGTAAGCTCTGGCAAATCCTCATTTGTTACCTTACAGCGATACATTCCGGCATTAGCATCGCTTATCTGTGCGCTAAATGTTTTTCCTTCAGACAGAGGAACCTCTCTCCCGTTCAATTCCCATATATATATGTTTCCTGCATCAGGTAATGAAAAATTCAGGTTAATATTATCGCCTCTGTTAAGTGTCTCAGATGTTGAAGCCTCTCCCTGTGGTAACTGAGGTGCATATGTAAACTTCCAATCTGGATGCTGATATGGGTAAGGATCAGAGTATGACGGATCAGCCCATGCTCCTACTGTTGCATCAACCTTCTCTTTAAACTTCCTTAACTCCTGAAAATTAAACAGGTTATTCTCAATACGCAAAAACTCAGCATTACACTTTAACCACCATAGGTATTTCTTTCTGAAAACCCAGTCAGCATTATACTTAGATAATTTATTGTTATTAAGGTACACCTTAGATACACCATGAACATTCATTGATGCAGAACCAAGACGGGGAGGGATATTAAATTCTGTTATCTGATTATGGTCAAAAGCTAATAACTTACCTGTATATATTCCACCATAATTTGCAGGATACAAAAAACGGGCTGTAACCGAGGTCAACTCATTGTAACTAAAATAGTATTCAGACCAGTGTGTCCAGATACCACACTTAAAGGTGCTTCCTCCTGACACTTTTTCCCACTCATATATAGGGTTATCGGCCAAAGCTCCCGTAAGTTTATTGTTACTAAGATCTACACGTAACAACGTTGTTGGGCGTCGCTGTCCGCCATTATGTTCATTCGGTGTATCCATTTGATATGCATGAGCATTATCTTTTACCCAAAATGGCGACTCTTTACGACTCAGAAATGTGTTAGCATCCTTTATTGTCCAATTCTCGCCACCATTATACTTCTTTAATGTATCCAGCCAATGTTTTGATATCTTCCAGTTCAAAGGTCTGTCAATTCTGTTCTGACCAATAAGGTTTAGTGCAACAAATGCACAAATAACCACAAAGTAAAATCTTTTCATCTGTATATAATTGTTTTTTAGTTACCAGATGGAACCCGCATTTATAATCACTCTTCCATACGAATGACTATTCTCATACTTGTTTCATCTCTATTATTTAATTAATTATTCTGCATAGTATCTATTAATCAGTCACTCAATATCTTTTGCTGATAACAGAATGCGCACTTTGCCTTTATGCGTTAAATTTAAATGTGGTGTGGTTTTCGCAGCTGATATAGCCTTTGTACTAAACAGTATGTATAATGTTATACACAACATTAATGCTACACAATACATATAATGTAACACTCTATTTTGTGCAACAAAACTAGCTCTAAAACATCTAAAATTGGGATTATTTATTGTTACAAACAGCTTACAATATGCCGATTTGTACACAACAAATACAGCTCAACAAACATATTAACAGATACTTGTTTGTTGAAACAAACACCTGTTTTACTTATATTTACAGCAATAATATATTAACACACACAACAAATACTCAGATCATATGAACATGCAGAGGCTTATGCATACTATAAAGAACATTATCATACAGCTATATTTGTATCTTAAATTAGATGTTAAGATGGTCAGATTAATAGTACCAGTTATTTTGTTAGCATTTACCATTACAACAAATGCTAGCAGCAATAAGAACGAGGTTAAAAAACTGCTTACTCAACTTGATTCTGTTCTATACAAATCAGAGGCAAACATAAAGTTGTTTAATTCCCATAACGACTCTATAAAATTTATATATGCCAATAACAGCTTTAGAGTAGATTACATAAGATTATTAGCCAATAAACTAACAGATAAACAACACTATAAAAGAGCCATAGAACTTATATATATATCAATGCTGATGCAGCAAAGCAAAAAAGATATAAATAACCTTGCCAAAAGCTATTTAATATTAGGTAATATTTATGCCAAGATTCCAATGCGGGATATGGCAATTAAAAAATATAATGAGGCTTTAAGTTTTAGTAATAAAAAAGACTCACTGTTCAGAAGCGAAATCCTATACCTATTGGCCAAAACAGAACATCAACTGTTTAATTACAAAAAGGCAAACGAATATTTTAACAGAGCAAGACTAATATTACCAAAAGATATAGATATAAAATTAAAGGCTGACTATCTGCACTTCCAAGGAATTCTATATCAACAAGCCGATAAATATCAGGAGGCTTTAATATGTATTGATTCCGCAATAGCTATAGACATTAAGCTTAATAACTGGCGAGGTCATGCCGTAAACCTAACCTCAAAAGGCAATGTGTATAGTAAAATGGTTGATTATGCCAATGCAACTAAATATTTTGAAGAGGCATACAATATGGAGCTAAAGTACGGCAACAGCTATCCGGTTGTAAAAGCCATAAACCTAGGTTCTGCATATATTAATATGAGAGAGTTTCACAAAATGTTTACTCTCTATAAAGAGGTAGAAAAACATATAAACAGAGATGATCCCAGAACAAGTGGTAGTTACTACCATAATATGTCTATATATTACGATGTATTTGACAGCTCTGTAAAATCTAAACTATATGCCGATAGTGCTTACAACGAACTCATTAAATCCCGGAATTTTAACAAACTATTAGGGCTTAAAAAACACGAATTAGGCAAAGCAATAATTGCAAACAATAAGGATAAAATAATTGAGTACTATCAGTTTATTGATACATATAAAGGTAGTCTGTTTATACATGATGCCTGGAAAGATATTCATAAAGCAGAACTTGAAAAGGAGATAAGTAATATTGAACACCGCTTTAATATCAAATACCTGCAGAATGTAAAACGATTAAAGAATCTCTCAGACACAAGCAATACTCAGTATATAATTATTATTGTACTTCTCATAACAGTTCTGATCATCTTATCAATATATATAATAACTATAAAAAAGAAGAGCAGTATATTAGTATCATACAAAAGCGATATTGCAACAGCCAAAGAAGATCTTCAAACGATACATAATCAGTTTAAGGAGATTAAAAACAGATCTGATCAGGTTACAGATGAGCTTAACAGATTCATACATATTAACAACAAAGTAAAGGAGTATATTGAGAGTAGCATTACAGCTCTACAACCTGTTAAAAATGCCAAAGAGGCAACAGAGCATCTTAAATGGTGTTTAGATATTATTAACGAGAGTGGCGATATACGATTTAACCTGGATAGTAAATATATTGAGCTAAAAGCTTCGATAAAATCGCGCTTTCCTGCACTAAACGAGAACGATGAACGCCTATGTCTGCTTCTTAAACTTAACTTCTCTATGAAAGAGATTGCAACGTTTATGAACATTTCGCCCAGAAGTGTAGAGACAGCTCGTTACAGACTACGCAAAAAACTTGGATTTGAGTCAAACGAAGAACTTATTGCTACATTACATAAATTGTAAAATCATAGATAGAAATTGATAAACAACTAATGCTACAAAATACTAAATCATAAAAGCATAGCAGTTAACTTAACAGATCATGAATACAACTTATATATTTAAGATAAATGATTTAGAATCTCCATAACTCTTCTCTATTATCAACAGATGCCTATTTACTTTTGCTAACCAAATTATCATCATCAAGAATAATCTTAAGAATCTCCGGTATTATAGGTGCATTACCGCCACCAGACCAACGTTGACTGTAATTGGCAGCAATAGCTGTTTTAATCTCCGGTATATATACAACCTGTGTACCCCAAAATCCGGTATGCGAGAATGTTTTCTTACCATCAATCATAATACAACATATACCCATCCTATAATCTAGTGATTGCTCTGTATCATATTCTACAGGTTTAAGCATTGTATCCAATGTGCTCTTATTGTTAAATATTTTGTTATTAAACAAACTCTGAAAAAAGCTACACAAATCAGCAGTTGTAGACAATAACCCACCGCCACCATAATAATCTACCGAAGGATGAAAATCATAGGTATCTACACCCTCGTGATATTGATGAACTCTCCTACCAGTATAATCGCCATCAAAATCCTCCATATAGATATCATTCAACCCAAGCTCTCTAAGTTTAAGCTGCTCAATTATTGCATCACCCATTGATTTCCCGGTAATACTCTCTATAATCTCTCCCAATAGTATATATCCGGTATCTGAATAGCTATACTTCTCTCCTATATCACCCACTGGTTCCGAGTATTTAACAAGATCATTAACCTGTTCTGTTCGTGACCATACATGTCTGGTTTTCAGAAAATCAGATTTAAACTTATACGAAGATGTATGCTCCGATAATCCACCTGAATGGGTAAGCAGATGTCTTATAGTTATATTACCAACATCATACCCGTCACTCTTAAGGGTATCAGCATGTGTTATTGAGATATATCTGGTAATAGGATCATCCAGACTCAATCTGTTATCTTCCCATAACCTCAAGATTGTTGCAGCAACAAATGTTTTTGTCACACTGGCTATACGAAATGTCTGAGATGTACTTAATTCAGACCTGGTAGCTTTATCAGACACACCTGAAGCAAATGAATAGAATATGTCCTTGTCCGGTGCATTTACACCAACAAGTATACCCGGATTATCCTCTGTAACCTCTTTATCTAATGCCGATTTAATAATAGCCTTGTAGTTATCTTCTTTTACGGAACACCCTGCAATAAACAGGGTTACTATTGCAGTAATAACTAAGTGTTTAATAGAATATTGTGAATTTTTCATCTGCTATAATTGTTTTTTCAATTGTCAGATGGAACTTGCATTTATAATCATTCTTTTGTGTATGTGAATAACCATTACTTATGCTAGTTTCATCTGTTTATGTTTTAGCTATAAACCTATAGCAATATAGTAAAATATATACAAGGTTATCTCTCAGTTTATGAATTAAAAGTTGAACAGGATCTATAATAAATAATTATGATAGCTATCATAAATTGATATTTTGATGATACACATTAACACCATAAATTTGCAATATCTTAATAATAAAATAAAAAAGTAGATAAATAGTATAAATATACATTATCATGAAAACTAATAATAAATTAATAGTTATTACCGGAGCAAGTTCAGGATTTGGTTTAGAGATGGCTAAAGAGTTTGCAAAAGATGGCTATCCTATGCTTTTGTTAGCCAGAAGAGTAGATAAAATGGAAGCTCTGCAATTACCAAATACATTGTGCCGAAAGGTAGATGTTACCAATAAAGAGGCGTTTGAAGCAGCTGTGCGCGAAGCAGAGGATATTTACGGAAAAACAGATCTGATTGTGAATAATGCAGGGGTTATGTTACTCGGCGATATAGCCACACAGGATACAGCAGAGTGGAAAAAGATGCTTGACGTAAACGTAATGGGCGTTATGAACGGTATGCAGATAGTAATGAACGATATGAAAGAGCGTAAAACAGGTACTATAATAAATGTATCGTCTATTGCAGGAGTACAGCCATTCGGGAATCATGCAGCATATTGTGCAAGTAAATTTGGAGTAACAGGATTAACACGTGTTGCAAGAGGTGAAATGTCGCCATATAATGTGCGTGTATTGTCAATTATGCCGGGAGCTGTAAGTACTGAACTGTTAGGACACACTACAGATCAGAATATTATTGATGGTTACAACCAATGGAAAGAGAGTGTTGGAGCTATTAATATTACAGCTAACGATGTTGCAAAAACAATAAAATATAGCTATGAATTACCTCAAGCTGTGTCATTAAGAGAGATTGTTATTACTGATACAATGCAGGACGCATAAGAAACATAAATGTATCCCATTACTCTCCTTATTATTCTGTGAAGGGGGCAATGGGATATCCTATATTCATTAAAACAATCCTTCTACCCTACCTTACAAGCCTCTTTCTTACCCTTTCGTTTTTAGACGATACATAACCTGAAACATTCACATAACATACATCTCTGAATTCATAAGGCTTAAACAACTCAACGTCCGTTTTGTCCGTATCAATAACACACAGCAGATAACTCTTCTTGCTATCATCAAGTTTATCTCCATTATCTATCTGTATAGCATAACTCTTATTGCCGTTTAATCTATCAAGAATGAGCATACACTTATCCTCTCCAAACGAGTATATACCAACCACATGTGCAACAAATCTGTCAATTTTATCGGAGTCTACGGGTTTTATAACCTGCTTTCTGAAATAGTTCATATACCTTTTTCTAAACAGCGATATCTTAAACAGGGTTATTACAATAAAATTTACACGAAATGATGTCATCAATACTCCTCCATCCGCATCATAAGATTCAAACCAGAATCCTAAAGGAAGTGATATTGCCTGCGACAAATCTATCTTAAAATATGGCAAATAATCAACCTCTACCAACTGCAATAACAACCATATAAACATTATTTTTTCGCCCTCGGGTCGGTTATTATGTATCTGCCAAAATGCATATATACCCACCAAACTTAACATAACAGATCCAACACTATTCAGATCCTGTACGTAAAATAGCTTTGGCAACAACAACATCAGGTTAATAAAACTTAGTGCTAAAACCAGAAAATGCAAATGCTTTCCAATAATAAATAGTACTCTCTTCTCTCTTTTAACGTCCATAGTTCAGAACAGATATGTTAAGGGGTATATTACACTTTAAACTTCAAAAACTACTGATAGTATACAATCTCTCTCTCAATAACAAAACAGCTGCCTTTATCTTCTTTTGTATACATTATTTGTTTAGTCCAGTTGCCATTCTCATCAAACTCTAAGAACTCTACAAAAAGGATTACTTTATTACTCTCTCCATCAAAACCAGTTTCAGAAATTGTTTTATATATATCACCGGCTTTATTTAACTTAAAAACAGAACTCTGTGTCATAGATAACCCAATATAATTCACATCTTTTTTTACGCATAAACCATTCTCAAACAGCATAGTTTGTTCATACAAAAGATCATTGGTTTTTGAACTGTAGCACTCCATTACCATGCTGCTACCAGAGTTGGTAACAACCCTCATTGTACTCTTCTTTTCACCATCTTTATTAAACTCATCAAACCCTTTAAACTTATCAGATTCAGTATAATTAAATATGGTATAAGTAATTAGCGTACTATCCTTATCAAAATCTTTATAAGATTCTACAAATCCTCTCTTATTAAAGTATTTGTTATGAACCGATTGATACTTTATAAGCGATGTATCAACAATTGTATTCCAATCACTATCTAATAGTATTGAAGGAGTAGTTCTTTGAGAGGTATATTTTACTCTTCCTTTAAGGTTATTCGACTTTAACGACAATACATTCTCTTCAGATTTATCTGCACCTGAGAATACTGAAAACAGTACTATTAAAGAAAAAAGAATCTGTTGCATAGTTTATTTAGGGTTAAAAATTTATACAGAGCAAAAATAGAAAACAACAAATAAATAATCCATAAAAGCTTATTAAAATATAGCTTGCAGACTATGTTTTATATAAAAACGGATAGTATAAACAAAAATAAAATATACATAAATAGTGTAGTTACAGTTTGGTTTGTTACCAAACACAAATTATATTAGCAACCTGATTAAACTCAACGTAAAAAAACTCTTTCAGCAATAAATTATAACCTATGAAAAAACAAACATTAGCGTTAATACTACTACTTAGTGGTATCTTAAACATATCGGCTCAGGAAGAAAAGAGTAAGGGAACAACAGGAATGTTCTTTAACTATGGATTTGCTCAGCAAATTGGTGGCGAATCAAATGATTATACCAGATCTAAAATGAATAACTGTTTTGAATTTGGGGCATTTGCCGAGAGTAAATTTGCTAACTCAAATACTTATGCAAAAATAGAGTTCAGTTACAGGTTCTTAAATGCCGATTATAAATTTGGCGATAAGATTCCCGGGATAGCAAAACAGATGGTACCATCAATAAATTTTAAGGTTGGTCGTGGTAAGGATAACCTCAAATGTTATTTAGGAACCGGTATTTATACCGTTGCACAGAACAGAATTGCCGATCCAGTATTTTCAGATTTACCAAAGATAAAGGATGGATTTTTTGCCTATTGGGGTATGAATGTTGAGCTTGAAGTTCAGGGTACAATTAAGGTAGACAGGTATACTACAGGAGTGTCTGTACGTTTCTTCGTTCAACCTCCTTTTACAATAGCCTCAAAGAAAGATGTTCCTAAGTTCTACCATTCCGGAATAACCCTTGGTTTTATGTTTGGTGCTTAACCGGATTAAGCAAAATATTATACTCATAGTTGGCACAAGCTTTAATAACAATATGCTGTGCAGTATCAGGTTAGCCATAACCCGTACCGCACAATACAAAAGAAACCATCTACTTTACTTTAAAAAACATGTTTCCTCATGGTATTACATTAACCTGTAAATCTTAATAAGTATGCATTGCTCACATGCAAAGCACACAAAAACCTATATGTAATGCGGTGTTTGGATGGAATTTAATACTTTTGGGGTTTGTTTGAACATTAGCAAGTTGGCGATTTAAAGATGTTCGGCAATGATAATATAAAATTGCAAATTTAACTATATAGTAAATAGGAGGTAAAATCCTTCATAAACCAGAATACACATATCTAAATAATTAGCCACATTTAATACAAAAACATAAATGAGAAAAACGATTACAATTATCTTATCGACAATTACAACAATTTTAAATGCTCAAGATTTTGAAGGAACATTAACATATTCAGTGGACTTTAATGTATCCCAGAAAATGATAGATATGGGTATGACTAAGGAAATGCTTAAAACAAGAATGCAGTCGGATGGAACCTGGGCCGATACAATTAAAACATCTTATAAAAAGGGATTTTACAAACAACTAAACTTATCAACCGATAACTCATGGGTAATATACAGGCCTGACAGCAATAAATTGTTTACTTTTCAAGATGGTGAAGCTTCTGATATATGCAAGGTAACAGACCCTTCTGTTGACCTTGAACATAAAATAACAGGTAAAATGCCTACTGTTACACTTATAGATACACTGATAAATTACAAAGAGTTTAAATTGAAAATGGTTGAAGTAAAGTGGAAAACAGGAACATATTACTATTTATTTGATGATAACTATTTCAAGACTCATCCAGAAAATTTTAAAGGACATATATATGATGGTTTCTATGAATTTTTAAAATTATCAAATTCTCTACCTATAGTGATAATTAAGAAGATAGGAGGAATGATGTCTATCACAATATCGCTAATTGATTCGTCTGAAAACAAGATTAATGACTCATATTTTGAAATCCCTGAATTAATTGAGGATGAAACATTAAACAAGTTGAATATAGGAACAGGTAAAATGATGAAAATAAAATAATAAAAAAACATAGGCGAGTAGGTAAAGGTGAATCTCACCCCTAAATCTTTTACTGTTCTTAAATACCAATTTACAACAAGCCCACTTATGGTGCCAGCTTTATTAAATTTTGCACAGTGCTTATCTGGCTGACTGTAACCTTTATATTGCAATAACATAACCAGCTTGTGGTTTGCTAATGGTTAGGGTACTAACTTTTACATTCCAGAACAAATAACACACTTGTTAACTGTTTTTCTAACGTAAATTTGTATATTTCCGTTTTGTAAATAACTTTAACAAACGCCCTGCTACACATGCAGGGCATATATTGTGTAAAAATACATTAAACGCATTTTACACTAACCGTTGTATGCAATCTTGAGAGAAATGTGTAGTAAAACCAAATGTTGTTAATAATAGATGAAGCTAAAACAAATTTTTAGTAATAAAAAAGTAGTATTGACTTTTGTAGCAATAGTTTCTGCTTTAACTATAAATGCCAATACTTTAAATGATAATAGCAAAATAAGCGGAACGGTAAAAGATATCCAAAATAATGATGGGATTCCGTTTGCAAATATTCAGATTCTTAATGTACAGGATTCAAGTTTTGTAACTGGAATAGTAACAGATTTAGATGGTAATTACAGTAACAATATAAGCAAGGGTAAATATATAATTATCGTTTCATTCATTGGATATATGAATGAAACTAAAGTAACAAACATTCAGGAGGATACCGAGAAAATTGATTTTTTACTATCTCCCAAAGCTATAGCACTTTCCGAAGTGTCTGTGACGGCTGAAAGAAACATTGTTGAACAAAGTATAGAAAAGACAACAGTTAACATTTCAAAAGACAAAACCGTTTCAGGAGGAACTGCAATAGATGCGCTTAGAAATATACCTTTTGTAAATATTGATATGAATGGGAAAGTGAATTATCGGGGCAGCGATAAGGTGGTGGTATTGATTAATGGCAACAAATCAGGACTTTCTGGTTCATTGGAACAAATATCTGCCGACCGGATTGAAAAAATTGAAGTTGTAAACAACCCTTCAGCAAAATACGAATCAGAAGGGGCTACAGGTATTATTAACATCGTTCTCAAAACTTCAAAAGCCGGGCAAAATAAAACCAGCTTTAAGTTGAATGTGGGTTACCCTGAAACATTAGGTGGAAACATTGGCTATTCTATGATGAAAAAGAAGACCCAATTTTTTATTAATGGAGGAATAAACCATAAAACAAGATTTCAGACGAAAGAACATTTTCGCGACAATTATGGAAATCATAATACTTATAACTATTATCAGTACGATAGGCAAGACGGTGATATGAATGTAGTTGTAATAAACTCAAATATTAGGCAAACAATAAATAACAAGCACAAGATAGGTGCTTCACTCATAGGAAGTAGAAAATTTAATGGAGCAGACCGAGAAATAAATTATAAGGCATTAAACAAATTAGGAGAGATTGAAAACCAATCTTCTAAAGAAATTGCTATTGATTTAGACAATTATTCGATAGATGGAAGTATCGACCACCGTTTTGATATTAAAAAGGGAAACTATCTTACATCTAAAATTCATTATTCTTACTTTGACCAAATAGAAAAGATGAATAATACCTTTTATCCGAATACCTTGAGTGCTATTCATGAATTACAAAATACGGAGTCAAAGCAAGCAAATAAAATACTTGACTTATCTTTTGATTACAAGCATAGTTTAAGCGATACCATATTTTTTGAAACTGGATATAGATTTGAAAATCAAGATTTACTAAATGGTTTTGATTCAAAAAGCTACAATAAACAAACGGGGAACTGGGAAAACAACACTATATCAGGTGATTTCAAATACCTGCAAACAATTAACGCTTTATACCTTGTTTTTAATGCCAACATAAACAATTGGAAACTACAAGCAGGTGTGAGAGGGGAGTATACCACAACTAAGCAAAGCGATGACAGGCAAGACGACTATCTTGAAATATTTCCTTCGGCAAATATCTCACGTAAGTTAAATACAAATCACACCGTTTTTATTGGGTGTAATCGCAGAATAAACCGTCCTACAATTAAAATGCTAAATCCCTATTTTGGAGAATATGCAGATGCATTGAATATGCACATAGGTAATCCTTATCTAAAACCGGAATTTGTAAATATGATTGAAGGAGGCAACCACTTTGTTTATAACAAATTTTCCGGTAAAATATCTGTTTATTACCAACATATAAATCAAGCCATATCAAGAGTAAAATCGGCGGTTAATGATAGTGCATTAGTAGTTTCTTATACCAACCTTAAGAAAGCAACTCACACAGGAGGAGAATTATCGCTATCATACAAGCCATTTAAGGTGTGGGGTGTAAGTTTTAACGGAGATGTGTTTTATACAACTTTAGTAGGAAAGTACAACAACAATATAATTGATAAAAGCAGAACAGGCTGGAATCTTAGCCTGGCAAACAACATTAAGCTCCCTTATGGTATAAACATGCAAATATTGGCTTATTACAAATCAAAAATTGCATCGGCCTTAGAGGTTTACAAAGAACGGTATTATATTGATATAGCTTTGAGTAAAAAGATTTTGAAAGATAAAGCCTTGATCAACTTCAGAGTTTCTGACGTATTTAATACGAATAAATTTAGCCCATTTGTAAATGCCAGAGATGATAATGGCTATTGGTACAGCCAAACCAATACCCGGAAAATTGAAACACGCTATTTTGTTGTCTCAATTGTTTATAATGTTGGTAAAAAGGCATCTGCAAACAAAAAGAAAAAAGGAAAATTCTTTTTAGATGATTTGGTCAAATAATTTAGAACCGAAAGAATAAATAACATACAACATATAATTGAGTAAACAGACGTTAGCTGTAAATCTCACACTGCGCCTCTAACAGCTCAGCAGAACATATCCGTAACAGAATCCACGTATGGCGATACGTGGCCACAGCCACAGATAGTCTGTTGTTGTAATCTCTATACACATTTTGCACAATGATTACAATGTATATACCCAATTGGTGCGAGCTTTAATAACATTATCGTGTGCAGTATCAGGTTAGCTATAACTCGTACCTCGAAATACAAAATATGCTGCAACCGCACAATATACTCCTCCCCCAAGATTGCACAAGCTTTAATAACATTTTCCTATAAACTGGTTTATCCTAAAACAAAACACTATTTAAATAAAGGGCTATAACAAATATTAATTACATTTGTCAGTAGTATAAAACAACCATACGTATTGATTTGGTAAACTGAACTGGTTGATTTATCCAAACGTTGTGTTTAATACAAATTCCTTTAATATATGTTAGGTACTATTGTGCTTGAAAAATATAAAAAAAAACAGCAAGAAGAAATTGCAAACGCTCTTGAAAAATTGATATACGATAATCCTACAGATTGGTCTACAGCAGGAATTTATTGTTACTGGAATTACCAAACTAAAGAGATTCTATATATCGGTTTGGCAGTTAATCTAATTGAAAGGTTTAAACAACATAATGATTTAATTGAATGCTCCGCAAGTAGTTGCAAGAAGGATAAAATAAAAGATTACTTTGATGAAAATGAGTATTTAGGCTTTACAATCATGTTACAGTCTGCATTATCGCAACCAATAAATCACAGAGAAAAAAAGAAATATTCCAATTCATTTGAGGAGGAAGAACTGTCGAAAATCCTTGGCAATGAAGGGCGTAAATCCATTCAAAAAATGGAAGGACTTCTGATTGAAAGTTTTAAATTAAACTTTGGTAGATTTCCTATTTGGAATCAAGTTGGAGGTTCTTTGGTAGGACAAAAAGCGGCAAAACAAAGTCATATAGAAATATTAAAACTTTTAGTTTCAGAACGACCTAATAAATATGTTGCATTAGCATCTCTAACTGAGCTTTCAACTAATCAAGAATATTGTTTTTATGAAGCTTACTTACATGGTATTAGAATAAGTCCCCTCCCAACTCAAAAAGCTATTGATTACAACAAAAGGATTAGTGGTCTTGACATATATACAGAAATCAGGAATAAAGGTTATTTTGGAAAAGAACTTAAATTGTAAAATACTAAACACAACACTCTAGTTTAAAGCATAGGCGTTTGTAACTTTTAGGAAGCACAGTTTGGTAATCAAACTCCGCCAAATCTGCGATTTGACAATGGATAAAGAAAAAAACTCCATATTCAAATCACTGATTTGTCTAAGTCATGAGTTGAAAGCTTTAGTGCTTCGTAAATAGCCAATTCATCTTAGTTAGATCGTTATGTGAAATTTAAAAGGGAGGTAAACATGTCATATATATATGTTCTTGATAACAAATTTTTTAAAAATAACATTTATAAAATTGGGATGACTCATAAGACGCCCAGCAAAAGAGCAAATGAGTTAAGTCGTAGTACTGCTAGTCCAGGAAAGTTCAATATAGTATATTCTTTAAAAGTAGATTCTGATAAAGTTGAAATTTACGAGAGAAGAATTCATTTGCTATTGAATAAATTTAGAATTAACAGTAATAAAGAATATTTCCAGACAAAACTAGAAGATATTATTAATTCAATATTATTTGTAGTTAATTACTCCAAAATTCAGGTTAATAGCATAGCAAAAACTAACTCTTTAATTGAAGGTGATTATACAAACAATTTTACGACTCAAGAATATAAGTTGTTAATACTAATGATGAGTTGTTCACCCCAAAATAGTTTAATTGACAATTTTTATATGAATGAAATTAAATTTGCTCAAGGATTTATAAGTACACATTTTTTAATGGATTTTCTGCAAACTCAAAACAAAAATGTAGTTAGAATAATAAAGCAATTTATACACAATCATATGCATGAAAGTGTATTAGTTGATGAAAGTAATATCAAAATTTTTAAAGAACTAAGATACGAAAAATGTGAGTTGCTTTGGACTTTTACTACAGAATATAGAAGATTATTTTATACTGTTCAAGATTCATTTTAAACATCATATAACAAGGTTTTTTAACAAAATACTAAAGTTACTGGGCATGCACGTAAGGTGTAGAAAAAATACAAGAAGAAAAAAGCTAACATAAGCTTTAATTAATGTGTTCTTTGGTTAGAACAGAGAAAATTAACATAGTTAATAAACTACTTACAGTAAATAACCTCTTTTACTTCTCTATAGCCTCAAACCCATCAATATCTATAGTGTGGGCAGATGTGAGGTCTCCTGTAATGTTAAAGTGGATTCTTATTAGTTTTTCGGCTTTATTGTTTACACTGCCGGTGTTTTGGGCTCTTTTTAATATGTATACAACTGAGAATCCTACAATATTGTTTCCGGATTTTGACTTAACAGCTTTATAGGTAGGGTTTACCTCATCGGGCTCTGTAAGTATCTCTATAACCTGATATATACTCATCCCCTTCTTTAGCCTATTCATATTGTCAATTATTACTGCCTCTCTTTTATCCGTGGCAATATAGGGATAACTTATACTTTTCTGAAAAAGTTTAATATCATCAATATTCACATGTTTCTCTTGCATATGCTTTAATGTTGCTGTTTGTAGTAAAACGAATACCAATATTAACTGTTTTAACACCATATCTTATACTATTACTTAATGTCTTGCTGTAGATATATCAAAATCGCTACTTGATAATCTTATCTTACTGTTCGGTAAAAGATTCCATCACAATAAAATAGAACAACAAAATCCGTGCTATTATTTCACCTTATCCATAAACCTTAATGTAACCTCAAGTATCTTTACCACCTTTTTGTTAACTATATTTCTTGCAACTTCTCTCTTTTTGTCGTTATACAAATAGTCGTAATCCATATCCTTTCCGTAAAGTGAAGAGAGATAGCGATGTGCGCTAATAAACATTAAGATTTTAAGAGGCATAATCAGAATAAGCTTAAGAGTACTGATAAACTTCTCTTTTCTGCTTCTTGGTATCAAATCCAGTTCACTATCTTTTATAACCGGAACACCACTTTTAAACCCTAAAAAGTTCTCATTTAACGCATAATGTCGCTGCCCGTAGCTATCAATATCATCCAGTTTTTTTACAATATATATAACCGCATCAACATTGCAGTTGTTACACAAAAAACCATCGCACAGATAGTACATATCCTTTAACTTACGCCTTAACTCTCTATCCTCTATCATCAAAACAGTTTATTTAGTCATAACACGAAAACGCCAAATAGATAGTTTATCCCGTTTCACTTATCAGATACACAAAATTAACAGTGTAAATCATAAAATCTTATTGTAATACAGCTCAGGTTGGTTCATTCTCTATTATGATGTTAGTTTGTGTAACAAATATATAAATTAATACCATCTTACTACATCTGATTATAATAGTAAACAGACGCCTGTTTTTACACCCTACATTTTGTTATACAACTTATCTACAGTTTTTTATAAAATTATTCTTCTAAATATTGACTTTGGTATTTATATGTCATAAATTGATTATAAATGTTTTTTAAACTAAATTTTTAGATATGAAACAAAGAACCTTAGCACATTTTATGGTATTTGTGCAGAAGTTTATTCTAAACTGTAAAAACCCTGAGATACTTAATGTTTTAGCCAGATTTGGTGTAACCGAAGCTCGTATAGACGAAGGTATAACGCTCTATAACGATACACAAAAGAGTATTGATGATCAGAAGCGTGAGCATCAGGAGAAACAGGAAGCCTATGATGAGTTCTTTGCCAAAAAGGGTGAGTGCTTAGAGGAGTTTAAACTATTCAACACCTTTGGTAGATTAGCAGTAAAAGGTAATAAAGATATGCACACCAGAATAGGGTTTAATCAACCAAAAGAGCTTAGTACGTTTGGCTGGATGAAACAGGCAGAGGAGAGATATAAAGCGAGTCTTACAGAACCTGACTTTATTACAAAGATGAACAGGTATAATATAACTACAGAAGATATAGAGGAGTATAAGACAAATATTGAGAATCTGATATTGTTAAGAGCAAAATATGATAGAGAAAAAGGTCAGGCAGAGAACTCTACAAATATAAAGAGGGATAAAGTAGAGGAGCTTGAGGATTATATACAAGAGCTTAAAACAATAGCAAAGTTTGCGCTTAAAGATAGCCCACAGTTACTTGAGGAACTCGGAATAGTGG
Source organism: Bacteroidales bacterium UBA6680 (assembly GCA_002454955.1). Taxonomy (GTDB): domain Bacteria; phylum Bacteroidota; class Bacteroidia; order Bacteroidales; family UBA6680; genus UBA6680. The sequence continues at coordinate 59,614 of DKJY01000005.1, read as the reverse complement.
TACGTTAAATACAGCAAATATTTTATTGAATCTAAATACTGTATTTATCTGTGTTTTAACAAACTATTTAATTATTATATTCGTTTAATAAATAAGAGAAACTAATGAGTTAAAATATCTTATCGACCATTCTGGATATGTTAGTGTTGAATAAGAATCGAAGCCGTACTTAAAGTTGCGGCTTCTGCTTTTATACATAATACCATAGAATCTGTTTACAGAACAGCTACTTATAAAAACATTGTGGCTATTAATTAATGTTTAGCCTCTTATTTATATTGCACAGTGAGTGATTAAAGTTACATTGCCCGTGATATAACTTAAAATATGACTGATAACAATTACAATGCGCATGATTTAAGTTACTTTGCCAATGATTGGCTTTACATCATCACTTATTAAAAAAGGGCTGAGGCTAATTAACATTACAATGCGATTGATAAAAAAATATATTGCCAGTAAAATAGTTTACAATGCCTCTGATAACAGTTACAATGCACATGATTTAAATTACGTTGTCAATGATTGGCTTTACATTACATCTTTTTAGAAAAGGGCTGAGGCTGATTATCATAACAATGCGATTGATAAAGAATATATTGCCAGTAAAATAGTTTACAATGCCTCTGATAATAGTTGCAATACACATGATTTAAGTTACTTTGCCAATGATTGGCTTTACATTACATCTTTTTAAAAAAGGGCTGAGGCCAATTGACATTACAATGCGACTTTTTAGTCTGCAAAATGGTTTTTGGAATTATACTTTTACCGATTATATAATTACTGCTCATAAAATAAAAAAGCCGGTAACAGATACCGGCTTAAATCACACAATACAAGAATCTTGCAGTTTTATCTCTTTTACAATAACTTCAAATATAAAATCGGTTTGTTAACCAACAAGATTCCGTATACCTGATTATATCAGGATTTTAACAACCACCTTCAACCATTTTCTTCTTGCGTTTAACAATAGGTTGTCGCTTCGGTTCGTTTTTTACCACTGTTGCCGATCCCTCCTTTGGAGTTGCCTCTTTGGCATAATCGTATCGTGGTTTCTCGCCATCAAGTAACAGATTATCTCTGTTATTGTTTAATATCTTCTCTTTAATATATGTATGTCCCGGAATAAATGCCCTTATATCCTTATATCCTAACTGATAAAGAGTCATCCATACCTGATTGGTATTTACTGCTCCGGCACAATATATTATGCATGTTTTGTCTGTATTGCCAAAAAATTCAAGCGACTCTTCCGATAGCAGATTACGCGCAGGCATATTCACAGAACCTTTAATATGATCTTTAGTATACTCATGCGGATTACGTACATCAACAAGTATATAGTTGTCTGTATTATTAAGTACTATATCGCGCATCTCTGCCTCTGATATAAAGTTGCTTTTATCTGTTATTGCACCCAGTGTCTCCTTGTCTGATACCTGAAATGTATAATCTCTGTCGCGTGTTAAAGCTACAGCAGCTATAAGTATAACGCCAAACAGAACACTTCCTATTGCTAATCTCTTTTTTGCATTCATAATCTGTAGTTTAACATTAACAACCTCCTTGTACCATCTTCTTTTTGCGCTTAACAACAGGAGCAGCAGTTGGTACATCTGATGTCTGAACCTGATTACCACCAAGGAAATACTGACTGGCAGCAACACGGAAACTATATATCTCCCATTCCTGCTCTCCTTCGGTATCTGCCGGTTTCTGAGGTTTTAGTATATCCTCAACCCAACTGTTAAGTCCGCCAACCATAATGGTGTTGTTTACAAATCCTCTTCGGCGGCAAAGTATCCAAGCCTGATCTGCTCTTAACGATCCGTTTGAGTAGAACACATTTGTTCGTGCCTCCTGATCAAGGTAAGCCTCCCATTTATCGTCAAGTATCTCATTTAGCGGAATGTTCAACGCTCCGGGCAGGGCATATTTAGCATACTCCTCTGCACTACGCACATCTATAAGCTGAATAGACGGATCGCGCTTAATAATCATATCTGCAATCTCATCGGTTGATATAAACCGTGTAGATTCAATAATATCAAGATATAACTGATCTGCAGTAAGCTCTGTTTTTGTATTATCTTTTGGAGGCAGAAATAGTATAATAGCCCCTAAGATTACAAGTACAGTTGCCGGAATTATATATCGTTTATCCATAATAATCATTGTTTAATAGTTTGGCTTCTTTACACCTTTCTCTATACGTGCAGTAACAATAAATGCTACAAGAGCCATAATAATCATTCCAAAAGCAAATATATTTCGGCTTATACCAAGCGAGTTAAATATCTGTATATATCTAGATCCCTCTTTATACGATTCAGGGTCTGTTTGTCCCAGATGCAGACTCTCAAACAGTAACTCATATCCTTCGGCAAAAATGAATATACCTATAAAGATACCTCCTATAAAAAACCATGCATCTATCTTACCTATTGCCGCTGCACATACTCCTGTTCCCGGACAAAATCCGCCAAGAATAAATCCAACACCCATTATCACACCGCCAACAAGCGTGCTCCAAAGAAATGTTGGGTTAATATATACAAGCGACATATCTATAATCTCAAGGTAATCAAAGAAGATTAGCCCTACCATTGCTGTTATTGCTGCTGTAAAAAATACGCGCAATACAACAAAGTCGTATCCGTAGAATACCCCGGCCAACTTTTTAGATGATGAGAATCCGGCCTGCTCCAGTACAAATCCAAAGCATATTCCTATTAACAGAGCGATAAGGAAATTCCACTCGCTACCTATTATATCTTGTGCTACTAATGGTCCCATAATTAATCTCCTTTCTTTAAATCCATAGTTTACGGAAAATGTAAGCCATAACATACCCGGTGCCAAATATTGCCATCATAGACAAGAATCCGCCTAACGACAACACTGCCATTCCGCTAAGTGCCGAACCGGATGTACATCCGCGACCAAGCTGTGAGCCCAGACCAAACAGTATACCTCCTATTGTAGCTGCTACCAGACGTGTTTTAGATGTTATCTTTGGCGAGTGCTCTATCTTCCATTTAAAACGTCCCATAATGGCACCAGATATCATACCTCCAATAAACACTCCTAATACCTCAAAAACCAACCACGCCTTAATTGGCGAATCATCTTTATTAACGTACTTGCCATAAAAGTGCGATTCCTGAGCATGTTCAGGAGCAACAACATCTACAGCCTGAACTATGGTGCTCTTTATTGCACCACTGGCTCCAAGTCCTCTTCCGGTAAAGTAAAATGCCGAAAGCAGAACCAATCCTAACAGAAAACCTGCCAGATACGGATTCATATATTTTTTACTTCTCTCCATAACTCTCCTGTTTTAGTATAAATATCTGGTTACCTGTCCTGCATCAACCATTATAAAACGGAATATCAATCCACCAATAATTATCATAAGTGCAGGAATTGCAACAGGTACTTTAAATCCTCGTAATTTCATTATCTCAAACGCTGCCGGAACAACTAATCCCAACACCACTACAAACGACCAGAATACAGCTGTATATTCGCCACCAAGGAATAGTTGTGCTGCCTCTATCTTAACCTCGCTACCTGCAAGGAACCCCATAAACATGTGTATTATAAGGAATATCTCTATACCAATAAGTAACAGGTCTATACGTCCATATAGTTTGCGTTCATCCCTGTTTTTTGTCATCCACATTATGGCTGCTGCAGCTGTTGATAATCCCGATACAAGAAACAGTGGTCCCAGAATTGATGTATTCCATAACGGACGTGCATTAAATGCCGATAGTAATATTCCGGTATATATACCAAGCAGAATGCTCAACACAATATTTACATATGCCATGTTTTTGCGCTGCTTTATTACAAACTGCTCAAATCTCTCTATAAATTTAAAGCGGAACAGCACCTTCACTCCCCAATTAAAGAGTCTGTCAACCAATTTTATACGTCCGGCAATATGCTCTTTATATTCGCGCATGTAGCTAAAGCACCATAACATAGATAGTGGCGTAATAGCCATCAGAATCCACGCTCCCCAACTCATTGGCGATTCAAAATGTATGGTTGTATATAGTCGCCAGAAGTATAACTTATGCTTAAGATCAAGAAACAGTGCTATAAGTCCTATAACCAGAACAAATGGAACCAGAAACGGTGCCCATTTAACTGTTGTTTTATGTGTATTCTCTCTCCCTCTCAGATAATCCAAAGCCGAGAAGAAAACTATTCCGGCTGCTAACCCCCCAAGAAAAAGGTAAAGCGGAATATGCCAATGCCAGATATCTAAAACCGGATCGATGCCAGGGATATTTCTCCCGCTAACAAAAATTTCTTCCTTCATTCTTCTATCTCCTTATATCAGATAAAATATCTGTGGTTTGGTACCCGCTTCTGGAGCCAGTACTTTATATTTACGTTGTTTCAATATCTTAGATAACTCACTGCCGGAGTCGTCAATATCGCCAAAGTACATACACTTTGTAGGGCATACCGATACACATTCAGGTTGCTCTCCTTTAACCACTTTGTGATCGCAGAATGTACATTTATCTACATATCCTTTAGGGTGAAAATAGCGTGCATCGTACGGACATGCCTGTATACATGCACCACATCCAATACATTCAGCTCTGGTTACCTTTACAAATCCACCCTCTCTAACATGCGATGCTCCGGTAGGGCAGGTACGTACACACGGTGTATTATCGCAATGGTTACAACGCTCAGATCTGTACTCCATCTCAAGCGATGGATATGTACCATCAACACGCTCAACAACCCAATCGCGACAAAAACCAACAGGTACATTATTCTCTGTTTGGCATCCAACAACACAGTCGCTACATCCAACACATTTTAATGTGTCAATTGCCATTGCATATCTCATGATTTAACCTCCATCTTTATAGGTTTCTCTGTAAGGAATGTTACAAAGTTTTCGCGCATTCCGGTACCTCCCATTATCGGATCAACCTTTACTCTTGTTATCAATTCAGAGTCGCTTGCCCCGCGTCCGTGTGCTCTGGTAAGTTTCGGGTTATTGTGTCCAAAACCATGAACCATATATACTGAGTGTAAGCCAATGCGCTCGGTTATTCTCACCTTTATTGGGAATGACGATACCACACCATCCTGATTTTTTAACCACACCTTCTGGTTATTACTAAGACCAAACTCTGTAGCTACCTTAGGATTAACCCAAACATTGTTCTCATCCATCAGGTCGGTAAGGTTAGGATTATTTGCCGTACGCCCGAATGTGTGCATTGGTGCACGTCCGTATATTAATCGGTAATATCCGTAATCGGGGTCGTCATGTTTTGTATAGTTTGGCAACGGGTCATATCCCATAGCTGCCATCTCTGTAGAGTATAGCTCTATCTTTCCGGTATTGGTATTAAACTCCATATCCTCGCCATAACGCAGATACATATCGTTATAAGGTCTCGGATAGTTCTTAACTCCAACCGTTTTCATCTCGGCCAGTGATGTTCCTGCCTGACTCAATTGCCAATCAAGCATCTCCTCAATGTTACTCCACCTGTAGTAATCATTAAGACCAAGTTTAAGGCCTATCTCACGTGCCATCCACCATGCGGGTTTGCTATCCCATTTTGGCTTTTTTGCTGGCATACGCAGTGCAATATTTGGTTCGCGGTGCTGACTAACCCTTAACATATCGTAACGCTCAAGATATGAGCATTCAGGAAATACAACATCGGCATACTTTACAATCTCAGCAGGCATAGTATCAACCACACCAATAAATTCAAGCTCGTTAATTGCCTTTATTGTATTCTCTCTGTTCGGTATTGTTTTAATAAGATTTGTTCCTACAACAAACCAACCTCGTATTTTATGCTCTTCATCTGCCTCCGGAAGTGATGCATCTATAATCTGATTTGATACACTCAGCGGAGCCAGTTTATACTTCTCCGGGTCTATATCTTTCCAGGTCCATTTTGGTTTCGGGTATTTTGCCGATGGATAATCCGGTACCTTTAATTTCTCCGGGAAATAGAATCCACCACGACGTCCCCACGAACCAAGCAGAGCATTAAGAATAGCCATTGCTCGTAACCGCTGAGTATCGTCGCCATACCATGTAACATGACGTCCGGGATGTATAATTACTGCCGGAGCAGCTTTGGCCATCTCACGTGCAGTTTTTCGTATATCGTTAGGATTAAGTGTTGTGATACCATATGCCCATTCAGGTGTTTTATCCTGTACATGAGCTTTTAACTGCTCAAATCCATATGTATATCTGGCAACATAATCCTTATCGTAAAGTTCTTCGGTTATAATAACATTAATCCACGCAAGCAGCAAAGCAATATCTGTAGCTGGTTTTATTGGTAACCAGAATTTAGATTTTGATGCTGCCGTAGAGAATCTGGGGTCGACAGTAATTATTGATGCTCCTCTGTCAATGGCATCACTCATCTCCTGTACATGACCATTGTGCATATTCTCGCCCAAATGGTTTCCTATAAGAACCAGACAATCTGTATTTCTAAGATCTGTAGGCTCAGGCGAACTTAGTCCTGCACCAAATGTGTTTATAAAACCAACCTCACGTGGCCCTAAACACTGTGCAAACGATGGTTTTGTAATATTCTTTGATCCGAATGCTTTATATAGATGTTTAAAGTGATCGCCACCTGAACCATGCTGAAACAGAGCAAGGCTTTCGGCTCCGTGTTTCTCTTTAATGGCACTCATTTTTTGTGCTACATAATCAATTGCCTCACTCCACGAAACCTCTTTAAACTCTCCGCTTCCGCGCTCTCCTGTTCGTATCATCGGGCGTTTAAGCCTGTCGTTATCTGAATACTGACCTACCCCTCCCGTACCGCGCGGACACAAGCGTCCGTTACAGTTAGGATCATCATCGTTTCCTATAACCTTTTGCACCTCTCCATTACCATCCAGATGTGTCCACCCGGCACACTTCCAGAAACAGACCTCACAATATGTTGGGAATCGTTTCAGGTTAATATCAGAACCTGAATCAGAGACACTGTTTAAAGCTCTCTTTGCTAAAGAAATTCCGGGTTTTGCAAGGGCTAAAGCCCCAACTCCTAGTGCTGTTGTTTTAAGAAAGCTTCTACGTGTTGTTTTCTTCATAAGCAGCCTATTATTGTTATATAAGTAATAAACTTATGATTACCTGTTGATTAAATTAGCTATAATTCAACTGTTAATCAATAAACAAATGTAACAAATATATATATGTCGATATAAAAATATTTGCTATATTTCGGCGCAATTAATTATTAATCACATATTTATCAATTATAATAAACTGTTAATCAATAACTACACAGGTATTTAGAACTTTTATAAATTAGCATTGTTAGCATATGTGCAAATAACATCATTATGGTATTGATCATATGATCTAAATAACTGAAATTTACCACAAAAAAAGATGATATATATAAAGGAATTTTTCTCAGAACTTGTCTACTTAACAGTAGAAATGGCACCATATCTTATTTTCGGGTTTATAATTGCCGGATTACTGTATGCTTTTTTTCCAAAACACAAAGTACAACGATATATGGGCGGAAACAGTATTAAATCTGTAATATACTCTGCGCTTATTGGTGTTCCGTTACCATTATGTTCGTGCGGTGTAATACCAACAGGAATATCGTTTCATCAGAATGGAGCATCAAAAGGCGCTGCTGTTTCGTTTCTCATATCAACGCCACAAACCGGGGTTGACTCAATACTTGTAACATACTCACTACTTGGGTTACCATTTGCTCTGATACGTCCTATAATTGCATTTATAACCGGAATATTCGGAGGGGCGTTAACTAACTCAATGATTAAGCGAGCTAAAGAGAGTGATGGAACAATAACAGTTAAAAGCGAGGATACTGTTAAAGGGGGTGTAACACAGAAGATAAAAGCAATGTTCAGATATGCCTTTGTAGATTTTCTGCAAGACATAATGAAGTGGATGATTATTGGTCTTGCTCTTGCTGCACTTATGGCTGTAATTATTCCCGACGATTTCTTTACACAGTATATTGGTAATGAATATCTGAGTATGCTAATTGTTTTGGCGGCATCTATACCTTTATATGTGTGTGCTACAGGTTCGGTTCCAATAGCTGCGGTTCTTCTGTTAAAAGGGTTATCGCCTGGTGCAGCACTTGTGTTTCTTATGGCAGGTCCTGCAACAAACGCTGCAACAATAACAGTTATAGGAAAGGCACTTGGTAAACGATCACTTATAGCTTATCTTGTTTCTATAATATCAGGAGCCATACTGTTCGGGACAATTATTAACGAGTTTTTGCCAGCAGAGTGGTTTACTCTTATAGGAAAATCGGGAGCACATGTGCACAATCATGAGGTTTTACCCTATTGGTTTAAGGTTGCAAGCGGAATAGCTCTTACGCTGTTAATAGTAAACGGGTATCTTATGAAGTATAAGATTATAAGATTTAAAAGGAAGATTGTTACTGATGATGGTTCGGGAAAAACCATTAGTGTTAAAGGAATGAACTGTAACCATTGCAGAATGAGTGTTGAGACAAACCTTAAAAAGATAAAAGGTATTAAAGATGTAAAGGTTGATCTGAATTCTGAAACTGCAACAATAGATGGCGATGATTACAACATGGGTAAGGTGATATCTACAATAAAGGATTTAGGTTTTAAAACGGATGAAACAAAGTCTGAGTAAAGCTTTCTCACAACATATATGATTATACTGCGGGGTTAAAATAATACTGCAACAGTATAAAGCATAAATATAAAAACTGAGAAATAGCAGTATCTTTATACTGCAAAAATTTTAGAATGAATATAGATACATCAAAATATAAGAGATTTATAGACAGTGCTGTTGAGTTATTTTGGAATACACGAAACCAACAAAAAACTAATCAGGGATCAAAGGATGTAAAAGATACAGGAAACAGAAGTGCTGTAACCGGAGGTAAACAACTTGATGGTTTTCTGGAACTTTTAACAACTGTAGCTATTGATGTTGGCATTCCAAAGGAGTGTATTCATTCAAAGGGCAACCATATTCCCGGATTTTTCAGACCAACAAAAGATTGGGATCTATTGATTATTTCACCTAATAAGAAGTTAATTTCAGTAATTGAATTAAAGTCTCAGGTTGGTTCATTCGGAAATAATTTTAATAATCGGACAGAAGAATCTTTAGGTAGTGCTGTAGACTTGTGGACTGCTTTTCGTGAAAAAGCTTATCCAAACCAAACAGCTCCGTGGCTTGGATATTTAATGCTAGTTGAGAAATCGGAAAAATCAACTAAACCAGTTCGTGTAAGTGAACCACACTTTAAAGTATTTAATGAATTTGTTGGAGGTTCATACATAGACAGGTATAAAATTCTTTGCGAAAGACTTATGCTTGAAAGACATTATAATCAGTGTTGTTTAATTTGGTCAACAGATGATTCTGTTTACGGAGAGGTCTCAGATGAAACATCTATAGAATCATTTCTACACTCTTTCATTGGTCATTTAATTGGACAACTCAAAGAATTCAGGTAGTCATGTTCAGGAAAAATGGAAGAAAACACGGGGAGGTTTATACCAAACAGGATGTTGTTGAATACATTCTGGATGACGTTGGCTTCTCTTCTGATAAAAACCTTGAAAATATTACGTTGCTTGAACCTGCTTCAGGTTCAGGTGCATTTGCATTAGCAATAATAAACAGACTTTATAAATCATCAGAAAAGTATGGTTTTAATTTTACAGATAGCTTAAATAAGAACATTGTATTTGTTGAAAAGGACAAGGAAAGCTGTGCCTTGCTAAGGAATAATATTAATAATGCTCTGGAAAATCTGGGATTCTTAAATCAAAACCAAAATTGTGTATATAATCTTGACTTTTTAGTTGAAAATAATTTTTCAAAGTTCGATTGCATTGTAGGGAATCCTCCTTACATAAGACATGAGAACCTGGATTCAAAATATAAATCATTTCTTAAGAAGAATTATTCAACATTTAAATACAGAGCAGACCTTTATATTCCATTTTATGAAGAATCATTAGACTTATTACGTGATAAAGGTAAGCTTTCATTTATCTGTTCAAACAGATGGTTATATAATCAGTATGGTCAGTTATTGAGAGAAAAGATTGCTACAAAATTTCATCTGATAAAACTTATTAATATAGAGAAAACCTCACCTTTTGATGAAGAGGTAATTGGGTATCCATGTATTACCACAATAGCCAAATCTAAAGGAGATAAGACTCTATATTTTGAGACTAATGCAAAGAAAGTTTCTTTAAATGCACTCTCTTTTACTAAAGTATTATCTCCTACCTGCTCATCATGGCAGAATTTGTTTCTGGATTATGATATTAATCATAGCTCCCTAAAGCCAATAATTGATCAAAATTTTGAAATAGGTATTGGTGTTGCTACAGGTGCTGATAAGGTTTTCATTAAAAAGGAATCTGAATTAAACGGAATTGAAAGAAGCAGAGTTATTCCTGTAATTAAATCTAATTCTTTAAAAGGCGAAAATATTATCTGGGATAATAGTTGTTTATTAAATCCATATGTAAACGGGAATTTGTGCAATTTGTCGGAGTATCCATATTTAGAAGAGTATTTTACTGAGAATAAAGAGATTCTTAAAAAGAGACATATTGCAAAAAAGAATCCAAATAATTGGTACAAAACAATTGATAAGGTTAAAAACGATTTATTACACAAACCAAAACTTTTACTACCCGACTTAGCGGGTTCTAAATATCTCTTTATAGATAATGGTAACTTTTATCCTCACCACAATGTCTATTATATAACAAATCACAATTTAGACAGACTCAAGATATTAGCAAGCATTTTGATGTCGGATTTTGTAAAAGATCAGTTATCTAAGATTGGTATAAGAATGAATGATGGATTACCTCGTTTTCAGTCTCAAACACTAAAAAAGCTTAGAATACCTGATATTGATACTCTTGATAAGGATGTTAAAAACATACTTATCAAGGCATATGATAATAAGGATTTAGCAACAATAAGCAACGAGGTAGATAAATACTGTACTAAAAGTAATATTCTGTAAGTACAATTTTTAATAATGTTACTATTAATAAACAGTTGTGTAATGTGATATTTTAAAGCCTGCGCTACTCATTTACACATCCATTCAATCCTGCAAATAAAGAAAATAGATATAAATTAACAGAGTACTATATAAATATTACAGATGCGATTCATTTGAGTCGCTTTTTTATGTATAAATATAGAAATACTTGCAACTATTAATATTTAGTGTCGTCTTTTAAACAGGTTAAGAACTAAAAAACTATTTATTATGAGACATTTCTTAATATTAATAGCAGCAGTTATTCTCTCGTTACCTGCAACTTATGCAAAAAAACATAAGAACAAAGAGAATCTTAAAAAAGAGACACGTGATGTAGATGCATTCAGCTCAATAAGTGTAAGTAGTGGTATTGATGTATACCTTACTCAAGGCAACGAAACCTCAGTTGTTGTTGAAGCAAACAAGAAGCATATGGACAATATAGTTACAGAGGTTAGAGACAACAGATTAATTATAAAGATCAACAGAAACATTACAATGAGATACAGATCTATTAATGTTTATGTAACCACGCCGAATATAGATTATATTTCTGCAAGTGGCGGATCTGATGTATATGGGGAGTCTGTATTAAAGACTGAAAGATTAAAGCTGTCTGGTAGTGGCGGTGCTGACTTCAGATTAAAAATTGATGCTAAAGAGTTTGTATGTGATATAAGCGGAGGTAGCGATATTTATGTAACCGGTGAGGCTTATGATGCATCGTTTCATGCAAGCGGTGGTGCCGATATAAATGCATATGATCTTAAAACAAAAAATGCTAATGTTAATACATCAGGTGGATCAGATGCAAAGATTTATGTAACAGAGACTGCAAGTTTTAATGCAAGCGGTGGTTCTGATATCTACTATAAAGGTAATCCAAAGAAAAAGAGTATTTCAAAATCAAAATCATGTGATATTGTAAGACGATAGAATAAAAATAAATACAGTTTTTCTCAACGTTTTTTAAACATTTATCATTTTTTATCGTCTATCATTAAAAATCCCACCTTAGTGGGGTTTTTTATTTGAGAACTTTGTATAAGTTTGTTGTTGATAATTAAAGGATGATGAATCTTCTAAGAAAAATAAATAGAGTATTACTTCCGCTTGTAATGATTGCCACGCTACTGCTGGTTTTCAATGCAACAGTTAATACTCACACCCATATCTTAGAAGATGGTACAATTATAGTCCACGCTCACCCTTTTAAGACTATGGGGCAGGCTGATGCCTCAGAAAGCAATCATGCAAATCATACACATAGCAAAAAGGAGTTTGATATCATATCTGTTATATCTAACTTTCTTCTTATAACAACTATCTCACTTTTCCTATTTAATATTCTGTTATACAAGAGTAAAGAGTACGGTAGAAGTGATATCATTCAGATTTTCAGAAGGCAATATCAGTTAGCAGCCCTCTCTTATCGCGGCCCTCCCGCACTATAACCATACTTTTATATACATCTTAAACTAAATGGGTTAATATCCCTCTAGCCATAGCTGTATTATTTCCGAGTTGCCACAATGGCAAAATCATTAATGAACAATTAGTAATTAAATTCATTATTATCTGTGTGTTTACTGTATATGCATATGTTAAATGTATGTATACATATATAAATCAACAAACAGATAAGTAAATAAAACATATATAATAGAATGAGAAGAGTATTATCTTTTATTCTGCTTTGCACTGTTGTAATATTTTCAGCAAAAGCAGATATTCCGGCGTATCCTATCGGAAAGGACATTAACATTGTAGGTCACGTAACGTCAAATGGAGAGCATCTTCCGTATGTAACAATTGCCATTGAAGGAACAGCCTTAGGTACAACAACCGATGATACCGGTCACTACTTTATGAAAGGACTTGAGCCGGGAAAATATACAGTAGTTGTCTCTGCAGTAGGTTACGTGCCAACACGTAAAACAATTGAGGTTGTTGAGAATCAGACTCTGGAACTTAACTTTGAACTTAAAGAGGATGTTATTGGTATTAACGAGGTTGTAGTAACTGCCGATAGAAACGAGGTTAGTCGTAAAGATGCAACTGTGGTTGTTTCTGCAATATCACCAAAGATGTTTGAGGTTACTGCTGCTCCTGCTTTGTCAGAAGGTATTAAGTTCTCTACAGGAATACGTGTTGAGAGTAACTGCCAGAACTGTGGATTTACTCAGGTTAGAATGAACGGACTTAGCGGTCCTTACACACAGATGCTTATTAATAGTAAACCTATTTCAAGTGGTCTTGCAGGTGTTTACGGTCTTGAACAATTACCTGCAAATATGATTGAGAGGGTTGAGGTTGTTCGTGGTGGCGGATCGGCACTTTATGGGGGTAACGCTATTGCCGGAACTATAAATATTATCACTAAAGATCCTATCAACAACTCATTTAAGGTGAATACAACATACGATATGATTGGTGTTGGTGCCGATGGTAATGATGTTTCTGGTGAGGCAAATGTTATGTTTAACGGTACTATTGTTGCCGACGATCAGAAATCGGGTCTGTTTGTATTTGGTGCTAAGCGCGACAGAAAACATTACGATGATAATAACGACGGCTATTCAGAGATACCTGATCTTAAGAACTCATCTGTTGGATTCCAGACATTCTATAAACCAACTCAGCTTACCAAGATAGCTTTGGAGTATCACAATATTAATGAGTACCGCAGAGGTGGTAACGCTTTTGATAAGAAAGAACATTTTGCAAATATTGCAGAGATGCTTGATCATAAGATAAACTCTGGTAGTATACAGTTTGATGCTTTTTTTAACTCAAAAAGAGAGACTAAACTATCTACATATATTGCTGCAGAGCATATTGACAGAAACAGCTACTACGGAGGCGGACAAGATCCTAATGCATATGGTGATACTGAGAATCTTACATTCAACGGAGGAGCACACTTCTCAACTAAATTTGATAATTTTCTGTTTGCTCCATCAACATTTATGTTAGGTATTGATAATACGTATGGCGATTTGGCAGACAATAAACATATATATGAAGCAGAAAGAGGAGGTAAAATTATTCCTGTTTATGAGGTGAACAGAATAGCTGATCAGACATCAAATACTTTTGGATCGTTCATTCAGAACCAATGGAATATGAAACATGTAAAACTTCTTATTGGTTTAAGGGTTGATAACTATAATATAAAAGATAATCAGAGTGGTGAAACAGAAAGCAATACTGTAGCTGTACCTAGAGCAAATGTTCTTTTTGATGTTACACACTGGGCACAGATGCGTTTTACATATGCAAAAGGTTATAGAGCTCCACAGATATTTGACGAGGATCTGCATATTGCTGCAAATGCTGCAAGAAAGATAGTTCGCAAAAACGATCCTAATCTAATAGAAGAGACATCACACAGTTTCTCTGGTTCATTTGATGTTAATCACACATTCGGAGACTGGCAAACATCTCTTCTTCTTGAAGGCTTTTATACATACCTTGTAAATCCGTTTATTAATGAGAACTCTGATGTAGTAGACGGAGTTATGACCACAACAAGGAAGAATGGCCCGGATGCAATGGTTTCAGGATTAAATGTTGAGCTTAAAGCGGCACCATCAAACAAACTGTCGTTTCAATCAGGATGGACATTTCAGAATAGTAAACATGAAGAAGCATACAAATGGGGTGATGCTACAGATCAGTTCACAGATAAGATGTTGAGATCGCCAAATGTGTATGGTTACTTTGTAACGAACTTTAATATCACTCCAAAATTCAGATCTGCTGTAACAGGTAACTTTACAGGGCCAATGTATACTCCATATTTGGGAGAATCTGGTGAGAGATTGGTTAAAACACCAAGTTTCTTTGATGCTGGTTTAAGATTCTTTTATGATATAAAGGTATCAACGTCGCTTAAAATGCAACTTAATGCAGGGATTACAAACATATTTAACTCATACCAGAGCGATTTTGATAAAGGAGAGAACAGAGATTCTGCTTACACATACGGACCAACTCGTCCGAGAACAATATCATTTGGTATTGTAATAGGAAATCTTCTGTAAGATATACTAATCTTTAATTATACTTATGGCTGTTCTATCTGTTTTTAGAGCAGCCATTCTTTTTTCTATAAACAACAGTAACCAATAAATGGTATAAGTTCATGCAAAGGGTAACGATAAATATAATAATGCATCTTTATATGAATCACATCATAATGCTCTATACATGCAGAAAGAATAGATTTTTTCTCAACATTTTTTAAACATTTATCATTTAATATCATCTATCATTAAAAATCACACCTATGTGGGGTTTGTTATTGTAATAACTTTACATATGTTTGCATTCTAGAAAAACGGATAATGAACATTCTGAGGAAAATAAATAGTGTTTTACTTCCAATTGTGATGATAGCCACACTTCTTTTGGTCTTCAACGCAACTGTGAATACACATACACATATCCTTGATGATGGTACTATTGTAGTACATGCACATCCGTTTAAAACTATGTGTAAGACCGAAGCTCAAGATAGCAACAAGGCAGATCATTCACATAAAAACAAGGAGTTTGATATTATATCTATGATATCGCAGTTTCTGCTTGTTACAACAATATTTCTATTTGCTTTTAATATTCTGCTCTTTAAAAGAGAAGGTTATAATCTGTATGTAAATATTCAGGTTATAAAAAGGCAATATCATTTATCTACATCATCTTACCGGGGTCCTCCGGTTTTCTAAATTAGTACGTAAAATCATTTTTTCTTTCTGCTTTAAACTAACAGATAGCAACTATTTGCGTACGTCTATATGCCTATGGCAAAATCATCCTTAAATCACTTATTACTAGTTTACTAGTGCAGGTGTGCTTATATCTATCATTTAGATAATAGATATATACTTACAGATAAGTAAATTGAAACATATATAACAAACATGAAAAGAGTATTATCTTTAATTCTACTTTGCACAGTTGCGTATCTATCAGCTGTTGCAGACATTCCGGCAAATCCGATCGGAAAAGACATTAACATTGTAGGTCACGTTACATCTGGTGGAGAGCACCTTCCGTATGTAACTATAGCCATTGAAGGAACATCGTTAGGTACAACAACTGACGACACTGGTCACTACTTTATGAAAGGACTTGATCCGGGAGAGTATACAATAATAGTATCAGCAGTTGGTTACATACCAACAAAAAAAACAGTTGAGGTTATAGAAGGACAAACACTTGAACTTAATTTTGATCTTAACGAAGACGTTATTGGTATTAATGAGGTTGTAGTAACAGCCGACAGAAATGAGGTTAGCCGTAAGGATGCTACAGTAGTTGTTTCTGCAATATCGCCAAAGATGTTTGAGGTTACTGCTGCTCCTGCACTTTCTGAGGGTATAAAGTTTGCAACAGGATTACGTGTTGAGAACAACTGTCAGAACTGTGGTTTTACTCAGGTTAGAATGAACGGACTTAGTGGTCCTTACACACAGATGCTTATTAATAGTAAGCCTATTTCAAGTGGTCTTGCAGGAGTTTACGGACTTGAGCAGATACCATCAAACATGATTGAGAGGGTTGAGGTTGTTCGTGGTGGCGGATCGGCTCTTTATGGTGGTAACGCTATTGCCGGAACTATAAATATTATTACTAAAGACCCTATAAACAATTCGTTTAAGGTAAACACTACATACGATATGATTGGTGTAGGTGCTGATGGCGATGATGTTGCCGGAGAATCAAATATAATGTTCAACGGTACTATTGTTGCTGACGACCAGAAATCGGGTCTGTTTGTATTTGGTGCTAAGCGCGACAGAAAGCATTATGATGCAAACAATGATGGTTATTCAGAGATTGCTGATCTTAAAAACTCGTCTGTTGGTTTCCAAACATTCTATAAACCAACTCAGTTAACTAAATTAACATTAGAGTACCACAACATTAACGAGTATCGTAGAGGTGGTAACGATTTTGATAAAAAAGAACACTTTGCAAGCATTGCAGAGATGGTAGATCATAAAATAAACTCAGGTAGTTTACAGTTTGATGCTTTCTTTAACTCTAAAAGAGAGACAAAATTATCTACTTACATTGCAGCAGAGCATATTGACAGAAAAAGTTACTATGGTGCCGGACAAGATCCAAATGCATATGGTATAACAGATAACCTTACATTTAACGGTGGTGCACACTTCTCTACTAAATTCGACAAATTCCTGTTTGCTCCTTCAACATTCATGTTAGGTATTGACAATACGTATGGAAACCTTGATGATAATAAACAGATATTAGAAGAGTTAAATAAGGTAACAAATATTACAGAAAAGGTATATAAGGTTAGTAATATTGCAGATCAATCAACAAATACATTTGGTTCATTTATTCAGAATCAGTGGAATATGAAACATGTAAAATTTCTTGTTGGTTTAAGGGTTGATAACTACAACATAAAGAATAAAGAGACAGGAGAAAAAAATAGTAATACTGTTGTTATTCCAAGAGCAAATGTTCTGGTTGATATTACACACTGGATGCAGATGCGTTTAACTTATGCTAAAGGTTACAGGGCACCGCAGATATTTGATGAGGACTTACATATTGCTGCTAACGAAGCAAGAAGAATTATACACGTAAATGATCCAAGCCTAAAAGAGGAGACATCACACAGTTTCTCTGGTTCTGTTGATTTAAATCGTACTTTTGGTAAATGGCAGACATCTCTTCTTATCGAAGGATTCTACACATATCTTAATGATCCTTTTGTAAACGAATATTCTGATATTGTTGACGGTGTAATGACATCTACTCGTTTAAATGGTCCTAATGCTAAGGTGGCAGGTATTAATACTGAATTTAAAGCTGCTCCATCAAACAGATTATCATTCCAGACAGGATGGACATTCCAGAATAGTAAATACGAGAAAGCATACCAATGGAGTGAAGCAACAGAGCAATTCACAGATAAGATGTTAAGATCTCCAAATGTGTATGGTTACTTTGTAACAAACGTTAACATAACTCCAAAATTCAAAACTGCAATTACTGGTAATTTCACAGGTCCTATGTATGCACCATACTTAGGTGAGGCTGGAGAGAAACTTGTTAAGACCCAAAGTTTCTTTGATGGTGGTGTAAGATTCTTTTATGATATAAAGGTATCTAAATCGCTTAAAATGCAACTTAATGCAGGAGTTACAAATGTGTTTAACTCATTCCAGAACGACTTTGACAGAGGAGAAAACAGAGATGCAGGATATACTTACGGACCAACACGTCCACGTACCATATCATTCGGTTTAGTAATCGGAAATCTTTTGTAATACTATTTTAAGTAGGTTCAGTAAATAAAGGTCGGTTTTTAATTAAAACTGACCTTTTTTATATCCTTCCGTCAAGATGTTCTATCTTATGCTGAAGCGTAAAAGCCAACTCATTTATAAATTTCTCTATAAACTCATTTCCATGTTCATCAGAGTACTGAATTCGTATTAATTTATGCCTTTTAACCTTTTTTTTAGTTATAGAGTTACATGTACAACAGACCTCTACGGTATCAACAATCTCTTGGCTTTTCCATATAATTTCAGGATTAATAAGCGTAAACGAACGTAACGGATCTTGATAGTATATTATCCGGAATGGATAACCTATTTGCGGAGCACTAATTGCATAATCACCCTTTCTCTCTTTCTGAAAAAGCGTTAATGTATCACGTAAATCTTCAATTACCAACGCTACAGAACTATCAACCCTGTCAACCTCATTACATTTCTCTTTTAGAAGCATATGCCCCTGTTTCAACACCTGACGTACTGCCATAATTAAACAATATAATCTTTTACCAATTCTACCCCCTTACAAATATCAGATATGTTGTATTTGTCTATTTATTAATATCACCAATCGGGTTAAATTGGTAATAGTTATCACCTTAGCTTGTACGTGATAAATATAATATGGTTATACATATTTATACTTTTATACAAGGATAACGTATTAATATCTTTAATTGATATAAACAGCTTGTGATAATATCTTAATTAACACTTTTCGCAAATCAAATCTATCAGTAGATACAAACAAGGTTAATAACCTCAGATTTCAACATAAATTCAATATTGTTTATTATTTGTTATCAAACAATATTGATACATAAATTACTTTTATAAAGCAGTTTAGTATAAAACTATTTATACTATCAACATTATTCTAATATGTTTTAAACAAAATATAGATATTTAATCAATTTCAAATATTAGATTTAACACTGAATATCAATCAATTATATCATACTCGTGTATTAACAATTTTATAAAATTGTTAATATATACTTATCAAATATTGTTAATTACAGTCAATAATCAGAAAATCATAAGATAGTAGAGTGTTAATAAGGATAGATATTATAGCTATAAACATATTTTTAATAAGAAATAAACATAATTAGATTCATAAACAGATTATTTTAAACTGATATCAACACTATTTTATAGCGATAAACAGTTATAAATGGGGAGATAAAGCTTTTCATTTTTCGAAAATCCGCTAGTATCAACAATATTATCAAAAGTTGATATATAGTTATCACTATATGTTAATAAGATAAGAAACTGTAATTATCAATATCAGAGAATTATAAACAGATATAAAATAAATAGTATAACTACTATTAACAAATAACAAACATTTTATAAACTATTGTTGACAATATAATAATACTAAATACAGAATTACAGCCACTTACATTGATCTTAATCCTTAACATAATTAACGGCCGATTTAAACAAAATCTCAAATTGTTCACAACACAATATCAATAGTTGTTAATTATACTAATAAAGTCATAAGATATTACTTATAAGACTCTTCAATTACAAAATACAATTACTATAATATTATTGAAAATACAATATCAACAGATAGTATTGGTTTACCAACATAGTTAGTTAATAACATGTATAAATTTACATTTTCTGAAAGCACAATTATTATTTGAGTTTTAAAAAAGATATTAGAAGAATGATAATCAGAACAAGTAAAATGATATTAAGTAATAATAACAAAGAACATAAACCTTTACAGAAAATCAGCAGTTTACAGTGTTCATAGAAAAATAACAAAATACCAGTTTGAAAAATACTATACCTATATATCAATACTTTAGCAACAGATATAAAAAGAGAATTCTGTGTTAATATAAGAGTTTTAGAATATTGATTTCTAATATATAGCTGATAACAAATATCTTAAGTCTGTATAAATATACAATATAAACATATTAATAAAATGTAATACATTAATAATAAGAGGATAAGAAATATCTTAAATACCTCATAATTATTCGTCAAAATTCATCTAATTCATAAATACTTAATAATCAAGTAAAAAAAGAGTTAAATAGTCATGTTAATAGCAGTATTTATTAAATACATAGCAATTATAAATAACTGTAAATGAATAAGTAGTAAATAAAAATTAAATGTTAATTATAGGTATCAATAAATTTGACTCAGTATTAGCCATAAATTTATGTTGATAACGTTAGAACAATTAACAACTATTAACAATTTACACATTACTATTAATTATCTGTTTTTAAGATGATTGAATATACTAAAAATGAATTATAAATAGGTTATTTACTA
Source organism: Bacteroidales bacterium UBA6680 (assembly GCA_002454955.1). GTDB lineage: Bacteria > Bacteroidota > Bacteroidia > Bacteroidales > UBA6680 > UBA6680. The sequence continues at coordinate 38,871 of DKJY01000005.1, read as the reverse complement.
TATATTAACATATACACTAATTGTTACTAATAGATGAACAAGTACGTAATAATATGTTGATTCATTTTTAATGAATTTTAAAACTTGTACTTGTATTATTCGAATAATTATTCATGCATATTTATACCATTTGCTGCAAACAATTTTTATAAAAAATGTAAACAAAGAAGTATACAGCTTTTCAACAAAAAACTGACTATTGACAGCTTTTAATGTAATTTAACAACCATAATTAACAGATGTTGAAAAAACATATATTACATTTGTAGCTCAACATATTAAAAACATACGATATGTTGAAAAGGAGTTTTTTAAATCTTAATAACGATAAAAACAAAAGAAAAATTAAAAATAAGTTAACGCTATCAACAGGCTATTATAATAACTATATATTATTTTTTAAATTCTTTTATTTAATAATTATAAAATGAAAATAGGGAAAGAAGATATTCTGAAAGAGGGGTTCGTTAATGCAGAAATTGAAAAAGGAATAAATCTGAGAGACGAAATTCTAAAACTTAAAAAGGAGAAGAATGCTGTTATTCTTGCTCACTTTTATCAGGACGGAGAAATTCAGGATATTGCTGATCATATTGGCGACAGCCTTCAGTTAGCTCGTATTGCTGCCAAAGCGGAAGCTGATATTATTTTGTTTGCCGGAGTTCACTTTATGGCTGAAACAGCAAAAATTTTAAATCCGAACAGAACGGTCATTATTCCTGATCTGAATGCTGGTTGCTCTTTGGCTGATAGTTGTCCGCCAGATGAGTTTGAAAAATTTGTTAATGAGCATCCAGATCACGTTGTTGTTTCATATGTGAATACAACTGCAAAGATTAAGGCTTTAACAGATATTATCTGTACATCGTCAAATGCGCTTGAGATTATTAATGATTTACCAGAGGATCAGAAAATACTCTTTGGACCGGATAGAAACCTTGGAAATTACATCAAAACACAAACAGGAAGAGAGGATATGGTTATTTGGGATGGAGCTTGTCATGTTCATGAGGAGTTTTCGCTTGAAGCTATTCTCGATCTGAAAAAAGAGCATCCGAATGCTAAAGTTTTAGTTCATCCTGAGTGCGAAAAGCCGATTAGAATTATAGCCGATCATATTGGGTCTACATCTGCTCTATTGAATTATTCAAAAACTGATTCGTGTAATGAGTTTATCATTGCTACAGAGAGTGGAATAATACATCAGATGAAAAAAGCTAGTCCTGATAAGTTGTTTATTCCTGCTCCTCCTAAAGATTCTACGTGTGGTTGTAATGATTGTAACTTCATGAAAGTTATTACTCTTGAGAAAATTTACAACTCGTTAAAATATGAATTACCTGTAATTAATATGGATGAGGATTTAAGACTTCAGGCAAAGAAATCTATTGATGCTATGCTTGAAATTTCTGACAGATTAAAAATAAAGTAGAGATACCTTATACTTATTAATAAATATATGAAGCCACCTGTTAATATAGGTGGCTTTTCTGTTTATATGTGTTTATATAAAGAGTGAATAGTATTGAAAATTAATGTTTTTATATGTTAACTTCATTTGTCAACATAGTGTTTATTCATTATGTTAATAACCGGATGTTCTGAAAATATTAATCTCTATATTTGTGTTGGGTTAACAGAGTGCTATGAGCGAATTTGATATTAGAGATAACGAGTTAGAGAACAGTGATAAAGAGTTTGAGAGGAAATTACGCCCTCTTAATTTCTCTGATTTTAGCGGGCAAAAAAAGATTGTTGATAATCTTGAGATTTTTGTTCAGGCTGCTAGAATGCGTAGCGAAACACTTGATCATGTTTTGTTACACGGACCTCCTGGTCTTGGGAAAACTACTTTGGCTAATATTATTGCTAATGAGCTGGGAGTTAATCTTAAGCTTACATCTGGTCCTGTGCTTGATAAACCTGGCGATTTAGCCGGATTATTGACTAATCTTGAAGAGGGTGATGTACTGTTTATTGATGAGATACATCGTTTGAGTCCGGTTGTTGAGGAATATCTTTATTCTGCAATGGAGGATTATACTATTGATATAATGATAGATAAAGGAGCTGCTGCAAGAAGTGTGCAGTTAACCCTTAATCCGTTTACGCTAATTGGAGCAACAACTCGTTCTGGTTTGCTTACCAGTCCTTTAAGAGCAAGATTTGGTATAAACTCACATCTTGAGTATTATGATACTGATATTTTAAGTAAAATTATTACCAGATCAGCCTCTATTTTAAAGGTTAAAATAACCTCTCAGGCATCAGTTGAGATTGCTTCGCGTAGCCGCGGAACTCCTCGTATTGCAAATGCTCTTTTACGACGTGTTAGGGATTTTGCACAGGTAAAAGGTAATGGTACTATAGATATGGATATTACCCTGTATGGTTTAGATGCGTTAAACATTGATAAGAGTGGTTTAGATGAGATGGATAATAAGATTTTGACCACAATTATTAATAAGTTTAAAGGTGGACCAGTTGGTATATCGACAATTGCAACAGCTATTGGTGAAGATCCTGGAACTCTTGAAGAGGTATATGAACCTTTTCTTGTAAAAGAGGGATTTATTCATCGTACGCCTCGTGGTAGAGAGGTAACTGATTTTGCATATAAACATCTAAAGATAAACAGAGCAACTGGAAATACATTGTTTGATTAATTAATCTTGATAATCAGTAAGTTTTGCTGATATTTTTCTTCTGATATTATTTCTTTGCATAGTAAATGCTATGTGAATGCTGTGGTTTTACTATGTTATAAACATCACAGCAATAGTGTTATACGTATATATTTGCTTCCTCACTAAAAATATAAACACTAAAATAATCCGAAATATTTATTAATTAAAAAGGAAGCGTATGATTAAGATTGGAAGGTTAATGATACTTGCAATATTGTGCATACTTGTATCATGTAAGAAAGATAATAAGGAGGAGAAAGAGCTGGTTAATAAGATACCAGTTGCAAATGCCGGAACAGATCAAACAGTAAAGGTATCAGATGTAGTTACACTTGACGGATCAGCATCATCTGACGAAGATAATGATAAATTGACCTATAAATGGGTTGTTGCATCAGGTAATCCTATAGCCATTAATTTATCAGCAAATAATGCTGCAAAACCAACCTTTACAGCTCCTGTAACAAAAGGAACATATACTTTTACACTTATTGTAAACGATGGTAAAGCAGATTCAAAATCTGATGATGTTATAGTATCGGTTGTAGAGAATAAGGTTAATACAAAACCTGTTGCTAATGCGGGTAATGATATAACTGTTAATATTGGTGAAAAGGTTGAACTTGATGGTTCTGGTTCTTCAGATCCGGAGGGCGATAATCTTACATATAAATGGAGTGCAGAGAGTAGTAATCCAGAAGATGTAGCAATTGCAGATCCTAATAAGGTAAAAGTTAATTTTACAGCACCTAATACAGCAGGAGAATATGTTTTTAATTTGATTGTTAATGATGGTAATCTTGATTCTGATGTTGATAAGGTTACAATTACAGTAACTCAGAGCCAAACAACAACGGGACCTAAAGTGACTTATTCAAAGGTACCACGTGATGGTGTAAATCTTAATTCAGTGGCATTTGGTAACAATATTTTTGTTGCGGTAGGATACTATGGTAACTCTTTTAATAACGAAGATAAAGGATCATTGAATTACTCTACAGATGGTATAAACTGGACAGAGGTTGCATCTATGACAGGAGGAGATTCTTGGCATAAGGTGATTTTTGATGGTAGTAAGTTTATTGTATCTGGTGATTATGGAGCTATAGTAACCTCAACAGATGGTAAGAATTGGGATAAAAAGAGTACTGCAGAACAGAGAGATTGGTATAGTATAGCTTTTAATTCTTCAAAATATATTTTTACATCGGGCGCCGCAAGATTTGGTGTGTCAGACAAAACAGATATGATGAATGTTACTATTTTGAAGAGTGACTATAATGACGATGTTTGGTATAGTATAGTTTACGGATCAGATAAATTTGTTATGGTAGGTAATAATGGTCGCGCAGGGTATTCAACAAATGGTACTGATTGGTCTTTTAAAACAATTGACAAAAGTAATTATACAAGATTTGGTAAAGTGGCATATGGTAGTAGTGGATATATTGCTACGGCATCGTTAGGATCTACATATACAGGTATATCTGCTGATGGTATAGATTGGACAATGAGAAAGAATAGTATCTCTGTTCAGGGAGTGGCTTATATAAATAATAATTATGTACTATTAGGAACATATCTGAAAGATAAAAAGGTGTATATATCTTCTGACCTTGATTTTTCTACAGTAGAGTCTGTTGATGCAGATGGAAACTTTAAAAGTGTCGTTTACGGAGATGGTAAATATATTGTGGTAGGAAATAAGACAGCAGTGATTGAAATAAAATAAGTTGATCTGAGTAAGTTTTGAAGCCTGCATTTAGAATAACAAATGCAGGCTTTTATTTTAGTGATTATTGTTTCTTTGTAAGAGTGAAAACAAATGATGTACCTTCTCCTATTTTGCTTGAAACTTGAATAGATTGTTGATGAGCTTCTATAATGTGTTTTACAATAGCAAGCCCCAAACCAGAACCTCCCTGATCACGAGATCTGCTTTTATCTATTCTGTAAAATCGCTCAAATAACCTTGGTATAGCCTCTTCTGGAATACCAGGACCATTATCTTTAACCTCAATAAGTACTCTATCATGCATATCAATATAACTAACTTTAACAGTCCCATTGTCTTTACCATATTTTATAGCATTTGTAACAAGGTTGGTAAGAACCTGAAATATTTGTTGTCTGTCAGCTTCAACAAGAAGTGTTTTGTCATTTTTGGTGGGTATATCAAAACTAACTGCTGATTTTTTTGCAAGAATTTCTTGTTGTTCAACTATCTCCTCAACAAGTTGATGGATATTGAAAGTTTCTGTTTTAAGATTTAGAGTGCCTGATTCTAGTTTAGCAATCTCGTCAAGATCTTCAAGTATATTGGCCATTCTGGATACACTTCTCTCCGCTCTTTCTAGGTATTTTCTATTTATTGATTCATCCTCTAATCCTCCATCCAACAGAGTTAATATATACCCTTGAATAGTAAATACTGGAGTTTTTAATTCGTGTGATATATTACCAAGAAATTCTTTACGGTACTTTTCCATCTCACGTAATCTGTCAATCTCTTTTGTTTTTTGCAGAGTCCAATGTTTAACATCTTTATCAATGTTATATACTACATTGGTATTTTCAATCTGTTTTCGTAACTCCTTTTCTGAGAAATTAAGTCCATGTATAGTTTTATATATAGGTAATATTCTATCAAAAAGAAATTTGTTAAGTAGGTAAAAAGATCCTACATAATTGAATATAAAAATACCCAGTATAATAACCAAAATAGGTAGTACTGATTCTGGTTTTGGTAAAGGAACAAATATAAAAAGGAAACAGCCGGCAATTATTGCTGATATCGCTGAAAGAAATATAGCCATTCGTTTTGGTGAAGAAGATCCCATATCTACTTTACTTTAAAATTCAATAATAAGACAAATAACAACACCGAATGTTAAGAGATTATTAACCTTTAATAGTCGTTGAAAAGAAAAAAGCACTCAATTGAGTGCTTTTTTAATAATTACTTATTCATGTACTGTGCCATAATTTTCTGAATGTACTTACCAACTATATCAAACTCTAGGTTAACAACAGTTCCAACTTCAAATGTATGGAAGTTTGTAAGTTGATACGTAAAAGGTATAATTGCTACCTGAAATGTATTCTCTTTAGAGTTTACAACAGTAAGACTTACTCCGTTAACAGAAACAGAACCTTTTTCAACTGTAATATTACCTTTTGTTTTGTCATATTCAAAAGTATAATACCAACTACCATCAGCTTCTTCTACCTTAATACACTTAGCTGTCTGATCAACATGTCCCTGAACCATATGTCCGTCCAGAAGTTTGTCCATTGTCATACTTCTTTCAAGGTTCACTTTACTATCTGTTTCTAAAAGTCCAAGATTTGATTTCTCAAGAGTCTCTTTAATAGCAGTAACTGTATATGTCTTTTTCTCTTTATCCGTTTTTACTACAGTTAAACAAACGCCATTGTGAGCTACACTCTGATCAATTTTTAATTGGTCAGCAAAAGAACACTCCATAGTAATATGAAGATTCTCCTGATCTTTCTCTAAATTAACTACTTTAGCAGCCTCTTCAACAATTCCTGAAAACATATTCTAAATTTTAGTTATTCATCTGGTTATAAAAATACAAGAAAAATATATTACCCACATTATCATTTATATAATAAATCGTTTTATGCATTCAAGATTATTTGTCATATTTGTGTTTCCTTATTATTTTAATATTATAAAATGAGCAAACCAGATACACGTGTTATTGAATTTATAAATGAGCATCATGTATTAACAATGGCAACATGTTTTGATGAAGAGCCATATTGTGCAAATTGCTTTTACGTGTTTTCTGAAGATGATAACAGGTTTATTTTTACATCAGATAAGAGTACAAAACATATAAAAGACACTGCACATAACATTATGGTTGCAGGATCTATTGTTCTTGAAACAAAAACTATTGGATTAATAAGAGGTTTACAATTTCAGGGATATATTACCGAACTGCAAGGCGATGAATATAAAAAAGCGAGAAAGGTTTATCTTAAACGTTTTCCTTATGCTATATTAAAGCAAACATCAATGTGGGCAATAGATTTATCATATATGAAATTTACTGATAACAGACTTGGTTTTGGTAAAAAACTTATATGGAAAAAAAACGATTTTAGTTTTGATATGTTTAAATTGTGAACCGAACAATAATAGAGTTGAAATCAGACACCACAATACGTAAAATATTAGTAACAGGAGGAACCGGGATGGTTGGTGCGCATTTGCTGCATAAACTATCTGATAAGGGATATAGACTGTTTGCTACCTACAGAGATGAGTCCTCTATCTTAAAAGCTGAAAAAATATTCTCTTTCTATTCTGATAACTACAAAGAAATATCTGAAGATATTAATTGGATTGAATGTGATTTAACTGATAGAAAAAGATTAAAAGAGCTATTTTCTGAGGTTGACTGTGTTATTAATTGTGCAGCAGTAATATCATTCAGACCTGGTGATGAAAATAGTGTTATAAACTCTAATATTGATATTGCATCATCTGTTGTAGATTCTTGTCTTGAATCTGGAGTAAAGCGTTTAATTCATCTGAGTTCAATAGCTTCGTTAGGTGATACCGATAATGGTGAAGAACACACAGAAGAAAATATCTGGAAAAGTAGCAAAAATAAATCGGCATATTCTATATCTAAATTTGAATCAGAGATGGAGATATGGCGAGGTATATATCAGGGTGTAAATGCAATAATTCTTAATCCTTCAATAATAATAGGACCCGGTGATTGGAGTAATGGTAGTCCATCGATAATTAAACAGATTGACAATGGTTTGCCATTCTTTACAGAAGCATATAACGGATATACATCTGTATATCACGTAATAGATGCAGTTATTTCGGCTATTGATAGTAAAGAAGAGGGTAAGAGATTTATTATATCATCAGATAATTTATCTTATAAAGATCTTATATATTTAGTATGTGAAGTTTTGGGAAATAAAGCACCAACTAAATTAGTTAAGAGATGGTTATTTAAACCAATTACTTTTATAGGAGAATTATTCAATAGAGTTGGAATAAGAAATAAGTTTAACAAACAGTTAGAAAAATCTATTTTTAATTCATATTTTTATAATGGTACGTTGATTACTAAAGAACTTGACTTTATATATTCTGATCTGAAAGCAGATATAGCTACCATTGTTAAGATATACAGAGATGATAAGCAGAAACAGAGCTAAAAGTAGTATTATTTTTTATGTTGCCTTTATTGGTATTCTGTTATCAGCTCTACCATCGTTATTAATTACAGATCTATATAAAATCAAACTGTTAAGTATACGTGCAGACTATATATCGCATTTTTTTATGCTTTTGTTTATTGCATTTATATATTGCAGATATTTATACGTAAAGAGAAGATATAGCTTTATGCATACGTTGGTAACAATGGTGTTTATGGCAATTACATTAGAAATGATTCAGTTAGTTATACCTGAAAGATCATATAATAATATAGATATGCTTGCAAATATTATTGGAGCGCTGTCTGGTTGTTTAACCTTTTTTATAATGCTTACTTTAAAGAAATTATAAAAATTTTCTTAAAAATAGTTTTGTACTGAATATTAGCCATTGTCTAAGATTCGGTAGTGTATAAACTTTACCAAAAGTTGTTATTTTCTCTGGAACAAAGTTACTATCTGATAGTTTTTTTAGGGAAGTATACATCATATCCACGCTAATCTCTCTGAGATTCCTTTTAATAGATGAATAGCTATCTTTTTTGTTTATTTTGATTGTTTTTTCTGTTATTGGAATACCGCAATCGAGACCTTCAGCAAGTACTTGAACAGTAATTCCGATCTCTTTTTCGTTATTGTATAATTCCCAGAATGCAGGAGGCATACCTCTGTATCTTCGCATATTACCATGATGGTAAGATAATACACCAAATTTTGTAATATTTAGTAGCTTAGGTTTTATTATTCCATATCCTCCAATAAGAATTAAGACATCAAGATCATATTTCTTGATATTACTTATAGTTATATCAGAGTATGGTTTTACGGTTCTAATTATATCTATATTTTTATCTGAACAGAAGTCTTTTATGTTTAAAGATGCAGAATCCTTTTTTTGGAATAGTATGCTTTTTATAGCCATAATCAACATATATCCACCTCTTCCTCTTTTAAAATTCTTTTTAATTTTTTGTTTAATAGATTTTTTTGGTCTGTCATCAACAATTACTAATTTTATACTCATATTATTATCCTCAAAAATAGGTTTGAGGGTTTGTAACCTATATTCTGATATTGCACCTGAAGAAAGTAGTCCTATTTTCATATATCTAAAATTGTTTTTTAAAAGTCATATAGAATTAGTGTTATTTAATAATTCTTATGTGTAAGAAAATTGTTATCATATTTGTTAACTTATCTATATATTCTCGTTTAAACCAAATGTTTGTTTTTTACCATTTCTGGTTTTTAAAAAAGCCCATACACCACTTGCTTTAACAGATAGTTCATCAATATTATTAGTATCATTTACCGACAATCTTTTTAATCTAAATATATCTGTTTTAAGGGTATTGAAACCATAGTCTACAGTAATGCCGCATTTGTAGCCAATTTTTTTCGATATTTTTATATCCCTTTCAGAATAATCTCCATTAGGATACGATATAGTATTTATATTAAAATTATATTCTTCTTCAAGAAATCGTTTAGAATCACCAAGTTCAGAAAGAGCTTCGTTATCGTTGCATGTTGGTAAACATGGATGAAATGATGTATGCGATTGAAAATTAATCCATTTACTCATTTCTAATATCTGTTCTTTACTCAGTGCTTGAGGACTGCTAAATTCTTTCGTTTGTTCAAAGTCAGCTTGTTTGAGCTTTAATAATCTATCTTTATTTGATATTCTTTTTAGTTTACTTGTTATAATGTTAGAGTGTTTGTATTTAAACCAGAAATGCCTGTTTGTATTAATGATTGATGAGCATAAAAATATAGTAATTGGAATTTTCTTATTCTTTATAACATCTAACATTTCGTAATTTCTAATGTGTCCGTCGTCAAATGTTATTATTAGCGATTTATTTGGAAGCGTAATACTATTATCGTTAATAGCTTTCAGATATTTATCTAAACTTATTATGTTGTATTTCTTTTCCAGATATGAGAATGTTTTTTCTGTTGTACTTTTATCAATATCATGGAAGAGTATAATTGTAACTTTATTTTTTTGAATAAATTCTCTAAATATAAATGGTAAACCACTATATCTTAATAATTTAAATAGTATTTTTTTCATATGTGAAATATTAATTACTTCTGGCTTTTTTAAATACAATATTGTAGAATGCCAGCCAAAAATATTTTATATCTGTTCTTATTGGCTTTTTTATATATGCATTAAGGTATTTTTTTTCTGATTCCATAATATCCTCTAAAGTAACAGGATTATCAACGTAAAAAGGAGGTATAAGTCCGGGTTTAACCTTTGTGCGCAACTCTTGTAGCTCTTTTGAATATAAACTAAAATAGTGACGACTTAATGGTCTTACACCAACAATTTTCATATTACCTTTAATAAAATTCCATATCATTGGTAGTTCGTCTAACCATACCTTACGAGCAAATTTTCCGAGCGTTGTAACACGAAAATCATCTTTAAATTTACCCCCTTCTTGCAAACTGTTTAGTTTATATACATAATCTTGAAGATATTCTGAATATGGGTGCATAGTTCGCATCTTATATACTCTGAAAAGTTTTCCTTCTTTACCAATACGTCTTAAGCTTATAAGTGGTCCGTATGTAGGATTCATATCAAAAACCGGATCACCTATTTTTTTGGCAACAACAAACAATCTATTATCAATCTCTGTTTCGTTTATAATTTCAAAACCACACGAATACAATCGTCCAAGAGCCTCGGCACGAGAAATTACTCTGTTATTACCTCGCGTTAGTAAAAAGTAGGTGCGTTTTGTTAGCGAAAACTTAGGAAAGAAGCGTTTAAAAACAAAATCAAAAGAGTAATATATGTAGTTAAAACCTTTTGGATATTTACCTAATAATCGTCTTTTGCGCTCATCTTTGGTTTCAACCCAAACAATAAATAATCCTCCATTGTCCAGTTTCCTGTTTGATGATTCAAAGAATTTATTTAGATATCTTATATTATTAATTCGTTCCAAATTTATTATACCATCAAACTCATCCCAAGGCTGAAGATCTATATTTTCATGTGAACTTGTTGATAAAACAAGTGTACCGGTTGAATCAATATTAATATAAGAGTTTATATGATCAAATACTTTATCGCCAAATGTTTTTGATATATTTTCGTGAGCAAACTCATTATAGGCTACCTCTCTGTGTGCATGTCTGTGTTTCTTTCTTGCTCTTTTTGCTCTGGCACTTTTAGGTAACTTTTTTATATGATCCTGATCTACAATTACACTTTCTCTGTACCAGTCAATTATTACAAGCATAATTGTTTCAAGTATAGTTGAAGAGATAATTGTTCCTAGCCATATTAACCGCGATAGTTTAACATAATCGAAAATAATGATGAGCGATAATACTACGGATGTAATAAAAATATTAACGAACAATATCTTACGTCTGGTGAGTATACCAGGTTCATTTTTTATAGAGTGATATTTCTTGAATATGAATGAAACTAAAATCCAGAATGCAAGAAATGGTAAAAAAAGGTCTATATAGTTTGGTAAATAGTATCGTAGCGAGGCTGGTTTTACCCAAACAAGTAAAAAGAAAGAGATACTGACAATAAATATATCAGCAATCAGAATTGAGAATAAAAATCTGTTTTTCTTCAATTATCAAGCTTTTAAAAAATTTATAATAATAAAAATTCGGGGGTAAATGCTCTCATGCAAACTATTACAAAGAAACTAATAAATTATCATTTTTTAACATATAATAGTCGCTTTACTATATTTTTTATTCTTTGTAATACTAGCTCTTTAATCCAAAACAGTTTATTATCAGTCCATCGTTGCGGATGAAACGTAAACATTGCAGATTTTGGGAATTTACCATTATTAATTGCAGATATTATTTCATCTGTTGTGCTAAATGATAATGACGAGAAAGAGTTACTGTTTACTTTATCTCTTACACTTACTTTATCTCCATCCCAGCGTCTTCCTGTATCTGTTATATAGAATATATTGTTAAAATCAGTATCAAAATATGGTTCTCCTATAATTCCAAGTTTTTTGTATGAGTACTCTTTCCATATATCTTTACTATCCCATTTACTCATAGGGCTACCATGCATACATATAGTTTTTACCTGAGCTAAACTGTTTATATTGTTCAGGTTTGAAACAAAAGATTCATATGCATTTTCAACATTGCCATTGCAAAGGGTTAAGTCTTCGTAATGATATCCTATTTCATGATGCATATTAGCAATATCTTTTATTACATTGGTATCATAGCTTTCAGGGACAATTCTGAAATAGTAACTACCCTTTATATCTAACTTGTTTTGTATTGTTGCAAATAGCAATGAGTTATTAGGAAGTTTGTCAACATCGTGTCTTAAAACAATAGTATTTTCAAAACCAGACTCTAATGCTTCGGCATATGTTTTGAAAACATATCCTTCAACTTTTAATGCTTTTATTAGCTCTATGTATTTTTTTACCGTAAAATCCATTATTTGAAATTGTATTGATAATCAGAATTCTCTCTCATTATTTTTTCACTTTCAGGATAGTTTTCAATAAACCATACCATAAATGCTGTTACATCTATTTTAGTCTCTAAAAACTTACTAACTTTTTCTCTCCACTCTTTTTTGATATTGCTATTTTTGAGCATAGATTTTACCTTATCCATAAACTTATCAAAATCATCAGGTTTGTATGCATAACAGATACCATGTTCTGATTCCAGATTATTTGGTACAGATAATCTTCCGGCAAAGGTGTTACATTTTATAGCAGGCGTACCTAAAATTGCAGCTTCAGTAGTCATTGTTTGACTATCGCCCATAAACATTGTGGCATAGTAGAGAAGCGAGTGTATCTCATGTGGTGCAACAGGTAATCTATATTGTTCAAATTCAGGTTCAATTTCCTTTTCTGATGTAATAAATATTTTTCCTAAAGGTTTTAGAAAACTTATTAAATCTCTTTTTTGTTCTAAAGATATACCTTTATGTCCGGCATCATGATGTCCGGTAAGGGCAACAAATCTTAGAACAAAGAAAGTATCGTTTTCAGTTAAGCCAATATTTTTAATAATATTTACGTCAGGTTTAAATCTTTTTGGATGCAGATATGCTAATTCATGAGTTCCTGCATAACCAATGTTTTTTTTATGAAATTTAGGGAAGTACAAAGAGTCTGGTGAAATAATTAGATCAGAAAAAGGATACGAAAATTTAGATATATAAGGAACAATGTATTCATCATCATCACTAAAATGGATTGATTTTAATGACGTAAATGCAGATAGATGATCATTTGTTATAGAACTACCAATACCTATATTAATCTTATGTTTTCTGACTATCTTATATGTATTATAATCATGTATTAATTGATTCAGAATCTTTTTAACAATACCATTTCGCTTTTTACCAATAGTTTGGTACGGTATATTGTATTTTTTTAAAAGATACTCAATCGTCTTATTTTCTTTTGTGGTAACAGTAACTTTATTACCGTTTTTTACCAGTTCTTTATAGATATATTTAAATAAATGTACTTGTCCCGGATGGTTTACTTCTAATAGAATATTGCGCATTACCTTTTTATCATTAAAATTGGAAGATAGAATATTTCAGCTAAAAATGGTTTTATATCATTTATGTCAAAAACACCATACTTAACAGGGTATTTATCGTATTTCTTATACCTTCCGGTAAGTTTGTATTTAATTATCATTGGTAAATCTGTCATTAGATGTCTGAACGAAGATTTCTCACAACCATTATACTTCTCTGTTTTCTTTTCAGTAAGAAGATTATAGTAATTTTCAAGTAAATTAATATTTGCTGTTTCTGTAATTAAATGCCATTTCCATGTACGTGGATTAATTTCCAGAAATTTATATTCATTGCTCTGTTCATCGTATTTGTACTCAACTTCACAAACACCTCTGTATTTAATTTTTGATAGTAGTTTTTTTGATATTTCAATTAAATAATCGTTATCTACTATCTGAGCAAATGTGGTAGCATTACCGAAATCTGGGGGATGTTGTCTTGCTCTTCGGGCTACAAATGATATAATATCTTTGTCTTCGTCAAACAGAAAGCAAGCAGAATATAGGTGTTCGCTCTCTCCATTTATTATTGATTGAACAATAACTTCTTCGGGAGCTATAACTTCTATAGCTCTTTTATAATTATTTATTAGTTCATCCTTGTTCTTACATACAAAAACCTTAGTTTTAAGTTTACTATAGAATGAGTGCATTATAGCAGGTTTTATAATACAAGGAAACTCTGGTTCCAGTTGTTCTAACTCCTCTATAGTATCAGGTGTATCTGTTTGTGCTATAGGAATACCTATCTCTTTTGCCAATGAATATGTGATACGCTTATTATAACACATCTCAACGGATTTCCAATTACTCGTACCAACAGTGAAAAATCTGGAAAGGATATCTTTATTTTTACTAATAATACCAACATGAAGATCATTTGTTGGCAGAATAAGATAATTCTTATATAGTCCGCTGTTTCCGATCTCCATTAGCTTATCAAACAACTGATCTTTATTATACTTTATAAATGTTTTACAGTATTTACTATTTCTGGTTAGGTTATATTTTTCTGTATCTAAAAGAACAATATCAAAACCTCTTTTACCAAAAATTCTTGTAATTCCGAGTCCCTGAACGTGTCCTCCAATAACTATGATTCCTTTTTCTTTTTTCATGTTAAATTATCTAAGATCTAAGATTCCAACCAATAACTAATAGAAAAGCAACAATAAACCAAATTTGTGTATACTTTATTATTCTTTTAACTTTATATTTTTTTATTTTTCCACTGTTCAATTCGTTTAAAAAATAGAACGTTAAGATGAATATAAATGGATAATGTGGCATATTTAGTCTTAGTTCAAAGACTTCTAATATAATTACCAAAGATAACATCTCTACAATTGTAAATGCAGCTATTGCATATAACTGTGTTTTTTTATTTATAAATATATATATTAAACTGAATATAAAATATATAGAGAAAAATAATCTGAATATGAGACCGATTGAGTAAAAAGCAACCTGTTCCCTAAATATTATAGGATATATTGTAGGAAAAGGTCCTATAAAAGCAGATAAAACAGATACAAAGAAACCAAAACCACTCCCACCTTGTATTGAAGAATCCTTTCTTGAAGAAATAGTATCTACGCTTGGTAGATATCTGTCTACTGTAGATTGCATTTGTGATATTACAATTAATGCAACAACCATAATTACACCAACAATTATAATGGTATTTTTATTGTTTTTATTCCTTAGCATATATCCTGAAAACATAGCAAGAGATAACATACCCATTACAGCGGGTCTGAAAAGAAGTAGCATTGCTACAAAAGCAAATAGTTTATATAGGCTATATTTTCCTTTATTATACATGTAGTTATAATAGTAGTTTACGCAAACTACAATAAGTGTAACAAAAACAACTTCCTTTAAACCGGTGGATTGAAAGTATACCATGAATGAAGATGCAGAAAAGGAGAGTGTAGCAAAAAAAGCATATTTTTTTTGCATAAAATTAGAAGCTATAGAAAACAAATTTGCAGCTATAATTAAACCCAGAACAATATTTCCGGCGTTTATTATTAGAGGATTAGGTATTAATCTGTATAATGTACTCATATATAATACAGCACCAAGATCTTCAAAAGTATTTTCTATAAAGAAATAATCAATACCTTCTGATAATCCCAACTCTGACATTTTAATGCTTGAGTTGTGATAGAATAGTGAATCAGATGCAGCAGTACTGAAAAATGTTCCTGAGAACAGATAAAAGAAAGTATTATAAATAGTTACAAAGAATAGGGAATAGAAAAATATTATTGCAATTAATCTTTTTCTGTTATAGAATGATTGTGGTTTAAACATAACGCTGTACAACACACCTGTAAAAAAAGCAAGATTTAATGCGTTTATACCAATTACACTATAACTCCACTCATAGTAGTTATTTAAAGAAAAGTATAAAGCCACAAACACTAATATAATAGCATACTTTATATATTTATTAAATGCATATGTAAAGATATTAGCGGTCATTCTTGTAATAGACTATTATATATGGTTATTATTTTATCTGCAATAACTGTTTCATTTAAATGTTTTATATTATCATTTCCATTTGTTCTTACTCTTTTTTGTGAAATAATATAATCTACTTTACTTCTTATTTCATAATGATTTCTTGAACAGATGTAGCAATAATTGGTGTTTTTTATTGTGTCTCTAACATCTCCAACATCAGTAGTAATTATTGGACACGAACATGCCATTGCTTCTTTAATAACATTTGGAGAACCTTCTCTTTTACTGGTAAAGAGAACAAGATCTGCAGCAGTGTAATAGTATGGCATATCTTGGTTTGGTATATTTACAATTGTATGTAATTCGCAATTATTATATTCTAAATTTTTGAAAACTTTTTCGGCAAGGTTAAAATCTTTTTCAGGACGTTTTGGATCTGCGGGAAACAATATATGCTTCTTACTTTTATCCCATCCAAGTTTATTTAATGATTCTGTGTGATTTTTATCTGAAAATCTACTAAAGTCTACACCATTCGGAATAATATGTACTTTACTTACTCCAAGATGTAACTTCATTCTTTCAGATTTTACAATTGTTCCTTTCCAAAAATGCTTTGAGAATAGTTTCATTAAAGAGTTTTTTTTGTTCTCTTTTACATCACTACCCATTAGAGATACAATAACATTTTTATGTCCGGAGAGTGCAGTAACTATGCCTGATAAAGAGTAATGAGCATGAATTATATCATATTTGTTATTTCTTATAAACCTTCTCAATTTGAAAATAGATTTCAAATATCCCTTAATTCCTCCTCCGTTAATTACAAAAGTATCAATATCAATACCTTTCTTTATCAAAGATTGTTTTTGATTATCTACAATTGGAGATATGCCGTTTTTACTATTACCACTTGAAACAAATAGTACTCTCATAAAATTTTATCTATTTTAATATTTCAAGAATATTTTCCATTCTTAAATCGTAGCTTAAGTTTGTATTAAACATACCCTCTTCAAACAACCATTTATCTTCTTTGAAAACAAATCTTCCTGGTTTTCCATCTTTTTCGCATATATATGATTGCACATGTCCGAATATACATTGTAACTCATTTATCAGATATCCTCCATTTCCATCTTCAAAAAGATCAACGGCCATACAGTTGAAATTATGTTTTTCGCAAAGATTTTTTACAAAGTTCAATAACTTTACAGGAGGTTCATTATAATCTATACCTTTTGTACCGCTGGCTTTCTCTCCTTGTTTTATTTTTTGGTGTCCGAAATATGATTCTCCTATTTTTACAACTCTCCACTCGTAATTATGCGGTATAAATTTTTGGAATATTACAAAACCTTTTTGAACTTCATTATATACCATACTATATACTTTAACTCTCTTTATTATCCTTGCAGGATTTTTTAATAATTTAAGTATACGTGATTTGAAGCCTCCCATTTTCAGGTTTGGTCCCCAACTTTGTCTTAATCCACTGCCAAAAGCCTGGTTTATGTACTCTTTAGCCTCTTCTATGTTATATAATATTCTAACCCCTTTTCCCGATGCACCAATATTAAATTTGGCAACTATTGGATATTCAGATGTATTAATGTACTCTTCAGCTTCTTCTTTTGAGTAAAATACATTAGTATCAGGATGAGGTTCGTTATTTGCAGACAACCAATACGAAAGATATTTTTTGTTTTCGTGAACACTAACCTCTTCATAACTAGGGTAAACAAACTTTTTCATTACTTTATTTACAACATGTAAACGTTCGTCATATAGAGATTTAAACAAAGTTTGTCTTGCTGATGGGCACGTTAAAAATGCTGTATAATCTTCCGATTTTATTTCTTTAACCCAGTTACTAGATGTAAAATCAATAATCTTATATTCAATATTGAACTTATTGCAAGCACTTATCCAACTCAGATGATTATCATCAAATTCATTTTTAAGTATACCTAATTTCATAATTAAATAGTTTTTTGTAAGTATTTAGAAAGAGTTATTGGATTTGAATATTTATGCCAATAGCCTTCATGGTTAGCGTGCATATCTGTATCAATATCATTAATCATTTTATGAATATCATATTCACTCTTAATGTCCTCATTTAAGTTAATGAGCTCCGATTTTACATATTCAATAAACCATTTATCGTAACTAAAGGTTGGTTTAGATTTTTCTGATGTTAGCTGAATAATACTTCTCTTTATGATATATTTTATTCTGTTTCCAAGTACATCATTTGGTGTATATCTGTTTGCAAACGGAACATCAGCAAGAAATGGAGAATACTTTTTTATTAATTTGCATTGTAACTCTCCTCCTCTTAATCGCTTTATCGGATTTTTTGTATGTCTGTTATTTGAGAATAGAGAGAATGGAGAACTGAAAAGTGACTCCATAATATCTATATCCATAAAAGGAGCAATAACGTATTTAGAATGTTCCATAAACAGGTTGATATCCTGAATATCATGCGTGCATCCTATCAGGTTATGAACAAGGTTAAACTCAATATTCTTGTTAAAAGTATTATGCCTTAATCCAAACTCTTCTAATAAGTTGATAATGTAATTAATAGTACTGTCGTCATATTTTATATAGTGTTTATCAAGTATTTGACTTACTATCTCTTTTTGAGACATTTCTTCTGTAAGAAACCTTCTGATGAATTCAGTAATTATGTAATCATTAAAGTTTTCGCCCATAATGTAATCTCCACCCATTGCTCCAACAAAAACCATATCCAGATCATTGTTAAAGTAATTACTCTCTTTTATTATGGCATCTAATCTATGAGCTCTGTGAATATGAATGAAATGATTCTCAGAATCTACGATTTTGTTAACTAATTCGGAGTACTTTTTTGAATCTAAGTTTTCAATGTAATGATTAGAGAAATCAAGGGAACAAATATCTGCTACATTTTTTGCAGTAGTTACATCTGTTCCTGTTGGGTAACCAAAGGTGAAACAGTGAGGCTTTATACCATTATTAAGAAGCGATGATAAAACAGTTCTTGTATCTCTACCTCCTGTTAGTGTAGTAGAGACATTTGTTGGATTAAGATATTCTAAATAATTTTTTACTGAGATATCAAAAGTGTTAATAAACTCCTCTTGGGTAGTTAAGTCTTTTTTAGAGTCAGATAATATCTGAGGATTCCAATATATTGTCTTTGTTATATTGCCTTTGTCAACAATTGTAAGCGTTGCAGGAATACTGTATTCAACATTATCAAATAGAGATATTCCTTTTATAAAATGTTGAAGCACAGCAAATATTGCAGGACTATAACTGTTATGTTTTAAAGTGGTTACAATCTTAAGTGTTTCTATATTGTTTGATATATATACGTCTTTATTAGCTGTGTAGAATCTTTTTACAGAGTGTATGTCATTTGCAATGCATATCTTGTCATTTTCTGAAACAACAATACAAAAGAAGCCTTTTAAATGCTTAGGAAAATCAGTACCGTATTTTTTATAGAGAAAATAAATTAATTCGTACTGATCAAGAGTTTTGTACTCTTTGTAGCAATGATTTCTTGGAGCAACAAATCCGTCGATAATAATGTTACAATTATCAAAGGTTTTAAACTTTCCTTCGATGAATAAGTATTGATCACTGCCAATATTTAAACAATTGGAGAATTTACTTGATAACTCTTTATTGTTTTCAGATGAAAGTAGAAATTTGACCATTACATTTTTTATTAAACTATATGATTACTTCTTTATAGTATTTGTTATAAGAGAAATTAACTTTTTAAAATTCTTTATCTGGAATAGTCTTTTAACAGGATTTTGATAGTAACCAAAGAAATATTCTGTAATCCTGTCAAGAACTGTTTCTTTAAAGTTAATAAAAGATTTATAAGAACTATTTTTTTTCATCAATCTAAATGATTTCCATTTATTACTATTCCATTTCAAATAGTTCCAATTTCTTCTTATATGTATATTATTATATTGTTTTTCAATAGTACCAACAAAATCAAATTTATAGCTATCTAAATCAAGCGAAGTTATAACTCCTTTTTTAGTTTTTTTGTATAATGCATGAAGGTTACCGTTAGGTAAATAGTAGTCTCCAAACGTTAAACCGCCTAAACTATAAAATATTGTACTATTATTATAATGTTCAAAAGGTTGTATTGTGTGTGAATGGTGTCCCATTATAATGTCTGCACCCCTATCAATAAACAATTTGTAATCGTTTATTTGTGAATCTGAAGGGTAGAAAGAATAATCTTTACCCCAATG
This sequence comes from Bacteroidales bacterium UBA6680, assembly GCA_002454955.1. GTDB lineage: Bacteria > Bacteroidota > Bacteroidia > Bacteroidales > UBA6680 > UBA6680. The sequence continues at coordinate 18,629 of DKJY01000005.1, read as the reverse complement.
AATACTTACAATCACCTTGTCAACACCCTTTTTTACAGATTCAATATCATTAATAATGTCATTTATATTATAGTAATTGATGTAGAGGTTATTATACCTTTCGGCTTTAGGGTTTGTTGATTTATGCACATATGCAATAAAGGCTATCTTTAAACCATTGTGTTCAATAATTACTGGTTTAATATGTGACTCTTTATAACCTGCACCTGTATAATATATTCCTTCTTTCTCAAGTAAATTAATAGTTGTTTTTATACCTGATATACCACAATCTGCTATGTGATTATTTGCTAAAGAAACACAGTTTATATTAAGAAGTCCTAAAAGTTGTTTAGCTGTTTCTGAATCTGTATAGTGATGTAATTTTTTGTCCGGATTAAGATCTTTAATATCAGAGATAACCGGAGCCTCAAAATTTGCAAAAATCAGATCATTGCTGGTAAGATATTTTTTTAATGATTTGTATCTTGATACATTATTCTTATTATCAGATGATAATATTCCATTGAAAGCAACATCACCTAAAAATATTACACTTTTCTTCATTAATAATATGTTTATAATAACGGATTATTATACAATGCTATTAAAGTATTTGTCAGCAATTAAATCAATAGAAAAATCTTCTGCTCTCTTCTTTATTTGATCCGATTTATCAAATCTGTCTTCAGAAATGCTTCTTATTATTGCACTGCTTAACTGTTCTACATTATTTACCTCTATAATATGACCATAACGCCCGTTTCCTAATATCTCATTTGGTGCACCAATACAATTTGTTGATATAATTGGTAACCCAAATGCCATAGCTTCAACAAGAACATTTCCAAAGCCTTCTTTAATTGATGTAAGGACAAACAGTTTAGCATTTTTATAGTATTTAAATGGATTTTCTACTAACCCCTTAAATATTACTCTGTCTTCTATGTTTAGTTGTTTAACAAGTTTCTTTAACTTATCCTTATGGCTTCCCTCTCCAATTATTATAAGATTATGGTCTATATCATTAACAACTAAGCCAAACGATTTTATTAAATGTTCTATATTTTTTGAAGCCTCTAATCTGCCAACACTAAGTATATAAGGATTTTTTAGTATTTCATTGTCTACAAAACTCTCTTCTGCTTTCTGGTATATCTTTTCAGATATTATTGGGTTATAAATAACTTTTATGTTTGTTTGCCTGTTTTTAATAATCCCATTTTCAACTAAAGAGGTTTTTGTTCCTTCAGAATTAGCAATTACAGTATCTGCATAAGAAAAAGATAGTTTTAGTATATAATCACTTACTTTAGATTTTATTGATTTTTTATTTTTATATATTAATGGTGCGGCTTGTCGTAGAATAACTTTGTATTTTCTGTATAATATTTTTCCTACAATAGCATTAATAATATTAGGTAAATATAGCGTTGAAATAACAGAGTTTGGATTAATCCTTTTTATTGCCTTTTTGAATCGGATTATCTTATTAAAGATATTTCCATTACCAATCTCAATAATGTTTACTCTATCATCTAAATCAGAATAGAAGAAGTTACTTTTACTATCAACAATGAGCCATATTTTATTCTCGTCAATATAGCTGTTGCATAAGTTAATAAAAACTCTCTCAGCTCCACCTGCACCTAATTTAGGTATATAGAAAGCAATTTTCATACTTTAAGTACTTTGTAATTTAACACTCAATTAAGATATATACCTGTTTATTTATCAATAATATCAAAAACATTGGACCACATGTTCTCAACAACTTCGTGTACGGTAATGTTTCTGTCTTTAATACTGTCTATGGCTATATTAATTTTATTATCAGACAGTAGATAGTCTATTTTAGACAAAATATCTTCATAGCTGAATTCTGTTACTAACAGATCAATTATACCATATTCTTTATATAGTTCAACATATTTATGATTCCATGATGTTCCTATAGATGGTACATTTTGTGATAGAGAATTCATAATACCGTGATATCTGGAACTTATAGAGAATAGAGCCTGACCAATGTACCCTTTTAGTTTTTTAGGATCTGGCTCTTCTATTATATCTACTTTCGTATCAAGTTGGTCATTAACTTTGTGAGCAATGTCAACGTCATATATCATTGAATGTATAACAAAATATGATTCCAACCCTCTCTCTCTAAGGTTATTTATTATTTTTACAAATGAGTTAATATAATAGTCTGAAGTAATATTACTTTTATCAATAAACCTGAAATTTGGTATCAAGCAAACCATCCCTTTATATTTTTCTTGATTGCTGTCTTTTTGGGGTTTAACAACCGATGAATAATCCGGACATAGTTTTATTTTATCCCCTTTAATTCCATGTTTTTCAAGTTCTGATAAAGAAAATTTATCACGAGCATAAATAACATCAGCAATAGAAAATAATCCTTTTGCTAGAGCAATTGTTCCCTCTTTATTTATTGGACCGAAAGCTTTTGGCATAAGTATTATCTTAGCTCCGTGTTTCTTGTACTTTTTATAAGAATCAACCATTTTCAGCATGTGCTTATTGGGCCATTGATCTCCTAAATAAAATCCGGATGTATCTAAAACAACATCTATATCTTTTACTCTAACTAACTTAAATTTTTTTCTTAAGTTTTTTGGTAAAATATATAGTAATGAATTAACAGTGTTTCCTACAGATCTGTAAATAAAATGTTTCCAGTTATTACGGTGTTTGTGAGCACATGAAACAGTACTTAATGAATATTTGTTTTTAGGAAACTTATAAAAAATAGGTATTGATACATTACTATTATTATTGTATTCTTTAATTCTATCTAATACGCCCTCAATCATAAGGCTATCCCCTTTATTTGAGTATCCTGCTGTAGGCAATAAAAAATATTTCATAAGAACTGTTTTTTTAGTTTTGTTACTAACTGAATGATATTCGCTCTCTCTTGTTTTTTAAGAAAAATAAGAAAAACTAGCAATCCTGATAATGTAAAGCATGCAGATACAGCTAAAATTATTTCTATATATGAATCTAACGATATAGGTGGTAGTAATATAGTTATAACTACTACTAATACCAAGGAAATAATTACTCTAAGGTATTTTGAAATACCTAATCTGAATAGCTTGCCAAATATGCTAATAAGTATTTTAGGATATGCATATAACAAAATTAAATGTCCAAGAATCTGACCTATAAGGAATCCTGCAAGTCCATAAAATTGTATTAATATAATAGAAGTTAATAATGATATTCCGCTAGTATATGCAATCCAACGTTTTAATGATTTAAGATTCAATGAAGACTTAATATATCCTTCGTCATTATATAGGAATATAGAGAATATGAAACTTAATACAATTAATATATTATCTAAATCTCCGGCAAACAGATCAGAGGATACCCATATCCCAACAAATGATTTATTAACTATTAATATAGCCAGAGCCATTGATAATGAGATAATCCACATTAAGTCAAAAATTTGTTCTCGTATTTTGGCTGCTGTATCAAATTTCTTTTGTCCTATATAACCACTAAAGCTTGGCTTTGAACCCTGAATTAAAGTGTTAACAACTGACTTAACAAAGTTGCACATAAACCTTGTAGTTACATATATTGTAACAATTTTCGGCTCAAGGAAGAAACCAATAATAATAAGATCTGAACTTGTTACTATAAGTTTAAAAATTGAAAGAAGAAAGAATGAAACTGTGAGTGTAAAATATTCTTTCATATCACTTAAGCTAGGTTTTGTAATACCAAACCAAGAGACATTCTTTTTTATTATAAACAAAATAGTAATAACCGTAAGAGCAATAGTAATTGTATTTGATATTGCTAACCCAACCATACCTGTGCCTTGCTTAAGGGCAATATATATTAACCCTGTATTTATTAGAGATATACCAGCCTTTAATCCTAACCTTTTATATCCCAGATTCATTCCTTTTAATACGGAATCAAACAGAGTAAATATCTTATTAAGGATAAAGTTTAGTATGACTATAGATGTTGTTGCTCTTACAATAAAAACAAACTCATCTGTAACCTTAACAATATCGGGTATAAAATACGTAATAATTGCTCCAACAATAATGTAAACAGGCAATATAGCAATAGAAACAAAAAAACCACTGGAAAACTTCCTTCTCATTTCATCTTCAGGCAATACTTCCCGCTCTTTTGATATAGTCCACATTAGTGTTTGATTGGTTTGAATATCAGCAAGATTACTGTAGTTTGTTGTTTGACCAATCATCTTCCATATACCATATATATCAGCACCAAGATTACCTATTATAAATGGATTGATGATAAATGTCATCAACTGTCTTATAAATAGATCAAAAAAGTTGGCAAATGAGTTCAGAAATGCTTTTTTAATAATTCCCATTAATATATAATCTTTGCTTTTTACTTCAGGTTATCATAATACCATTTACAACATTCAGATAAACCTCTGTTTACATCAAATTCAGGATCATATCCTAATAATAATTTTGCTTTATCTATTGATGCACAAGAGTGAGGAATATCTCCGGCTCTGATATCTCCATAAATAGGTTCAATATCAGCAATGTAATTATCAAACTGTGAAAGATTATTCTTTAAGATCTCTATTAACTGATTCAGAGTTGTATTTCCTCCATATGCAATATTAAAAACTGAACTGTTATTGCTATCCTGAACAATATTATTGTTTTCAGATAGTTTTACTATATCTTTAAATGGAACACTTGCAGCCAATTGATTTGCCTGAATTACATTATCTATATAGGTGAAATCTCTTGAATATGATCCGTTACCGTTTATAACAGGTTGTTTGTGGTTTATTAGTTGGTTAACCCATTTTGGAATAACAGCAGCGTATGCCCCATTTGGATCTTGTCTGCGACCGAATACGTTAAAATATCTAAGACCTATTGTTTCTATACCATATATATCTGAAAAATTTCGTGCAATTTGTTCATCAGTATATTTTGTTATAGCATATGGAGATAGAGGATTCCCTATTATGTGCTCAACCTTTGGAAGATTTTTTGAATCGCCATATGTTGAAGAACTTGCAGCATAAACAAATCTCTTTACTCCAGCCTCTTTTGCGGCAAATAGTATTCTTGCAAATCCCCCAATGTTGACATCAATAGATGTTATCGGATCTTTTATAGATCTTGGTACAGAACCTAAAGCTGCCTGATGAAGAACTATATCAACACCATCTACTGCACTCAGACAATCATCATAATTCCTTATATCTCCTTCTATAAATTTGAAATTATCTTTTTCAATCAGGTGTTCAATATTTTTTAGGAAACCTGTTGATAAATTATCCAGACATGTGATATTATTACCTTGGTTAAGAAGTGATTCGCATAGGTTTGAACCAATGAAACCAGCACCCCCTGTAATAAGTATTTTTTTTCCTTTTAAAATAGTATTATCGCTCATAATATCCTTTTTCATAACCATATTGATAATTCATTGTGCTTTTGTATCCATATCCGTATAGTTTAGATTTCTTTACATCATTTACTAATACGCAAACATTATCATAAGACGAGTTCTCTTTAATGCTATTAATCATTTTTATAACATTTTTATCAGTATACCCTTGTCTTAATACAAATAGTGATACATCAACAAAATCTTTTATTATAAGAGAATCTGCAACAACAGCAAAAGGAGGAGTATCAATTATAATTACGTCGAACTCTTTTTTTGCTCTTTCAAAAAACAGATTCATATTCTCTCCTTGTATAAGTTCTGCTGGGTTAGGAGGTACAGGACCAGACGAGGCTATGTATAGATTTTGTATTTTAGATGGATCAATGGTTTCTTCGTATGTATTTTTACCAATAAGATAAGTGCTTAAACCTAAATTATTCTTAATATCAAATAGTTCGTTAATCTTAGGTTTTCTTAAGTCAAGACCTAGTACAAGTGTCTTTTTACCCATCATAGAATATATAACCGCTAAGTTTGCAGCTGTGAATGTTTTTCCCTCTCCACTTACTGCTGAACTGACTAGAATGGTTGGGCAACTAACATTCTCGCTCATAAATTGTAATTGTGTTCTTATACTTCTGAAGGATTCTGCAAAAGATGATTTCGGATACTCATATACAGGTAAATTTGAATCATGTATATTGGTTTCTACATTACCAATAATAGGAACAATTATTTTATTCTCTATCTCTTTAAGCATCTCTATTTTTCTACTGAAAAAATCTAGTATTACAATGATTATGATGGGGATAAGTAAGCCAAATACGAATCCTGTCATTAGAATAAATTTGCTATTCGGCTTTATTTTTTTTCTGTTTTGTGGAATTGCAAAATCAAGTATTTTATGATTTGGACTATTTGTAGTTGATGCAATCCCCTGTTCTGCTCTTTTCTGCAACAAGAAGTTGTATAGATTATTAGCCAAATCAAATTTGCGCTGAATGTTAACCAGTTGTTGTTCATTCAGAGGTAACCCCTCCATTTGTTCGTTTATAATTCTAAGTTTTCTATTAACCTGATCAATACTAATTCTGTTATTATTTCTTCTGTTACCTAGATTCGATATAAGGGCACCTCTGGTATCCTTTAGTTGTTCATTAATTAATCTTAACTCAGGATTGAATTCACTGACAGAATACTGTATGGTCTTTTTCTTTCTTAACAGATTATTGTATTCAGAGATTAACTCAGACAGAACCTGGTCATTCATACCAATTATGGATGGAGCAATGAGATCCTTATTTGTTATATTCACATATCTTTCAAGGGTATCAAGAAATCTTCGCTGAATAATCAAGGTGTTTTTCTGGTCGTCAGCATATCTTAGCTTATCATATAACTGCTTTCCTTCATCTTCAAGGTTTATTATCTTTTTTGTTGATCTGTAAAATTGTAGTTCATCTTCGGCTATTCTTAAAGAATCTTGCATCTGTCTTATTTGCTCATCAATAAACTCTATTGTTCTTTTAGATTGTTCGTTTTTATCATCTAAATCAGCATTTAGATACTCAATCATGAGCATATTAAGATAATCAGCCTCTTTTTCAGGATTAAAACCTTTCATAGAGAGTTTTAATACAGAACCTTTTTTGTCATTTACAGATATAGATAGCTTACCTCGGTATTTATTAATTAGAGAATTCCTGCTGTTTATACTAAAGCTATACTTCTTATAAGAAAAACTAGTGTACTTAGGATTTGGTTCAAGAGTAAAGTTTATGTTTTTTGATTCATATAGTTCTCCATATCTTACTTTCTTAGCATAATCCTCTTTATCTTCTTCATATATACTGAAAATATTATTTTCTTCATTCTCTATAATAATTTTACTTCCGGGTTTATTAATTCGAGAAGAGTCAAGCTTAACTATAAAAGGTACATTTTTATACAGGAAAACATCTTTAAAATATCCATGCCCCATGTATGTGATGCCGAAATTAAGTTTATTTATTGCTCTTTCAGCATATCTGTATGATTTAAGTATTGATATTTCATTTTCAACAACAGCTTTTCTTTTTGCTCTGCTTCTTATTCCAAGTTCCTGAACAATCATCTCAATACCATTATCAGATGACATTTTTTCTCTAACAATAATTGATGAACTAACAGTATATACAGGAATTGTATATCTGTTATTTAAGTAAGCACCAGCAACACATATAACTATTGATATAACAAACCAATACCACTTTTCTATAGCTTTTATAAAATACTTCTTAAAGTCAATTGAGTCCTCTGTTAACTCTTCATTAAATTTATTTGTCATTTAACAAAGTTTAATATTAGAATTAATGTTGATATTGATGTTAACATCAAAGAAGCAATCGGAATATTTAGTTTAAATGATTTTGATTTTAAAGGTTCTACATAAACAATATCATTTGGTTTAAGATAATAAGCATCAGACGTAAGAATCTCTTTCTTAGTAAGATCTAACCTGAATGTTTTAGAGCCATTTTCGGTTAATCTAATTACAACAATCTTCTTTCTGTTTCCGAAATCAGATATATCTCCTGCACTACTTATTGCTTCTAGTACATTTAATCTGTTATTGAAGTTTTTATACATACCAGGTCTCTTAACTTCACCTAATACAGTATACTTGTAACTAAGTATCTTTACATAAATAGTTGGATCTTTAAGATATACTAATGCTTTTTCTCTGATGTTATCTCTTGCATTATCAAGAGTACAGTTTTCTATATGTACCTTGCCTATTAGAGGTAATTCTATGTATCCATTTTCATCAACAACAAATCCATTAATAAACAAATTTGATTCACCCTGATACATCCCGGGACTGCTTGCGTTTGGGTTTAATATATTATTAATCTCACTGTTTGATGTTACCAGCTTAATATATAAAACATCCTGTTTCTTAATCTTATATGAAGTGATAGTATCTATATTAAAGTTCTCAGCACCGTTAACTGATGCGTCTTGCAAGTACGTAATCTGTTTCTGACTGGTACATGAAAACAGAACCAATATAATTGCTATACAAGTGAATGTAATAAATTTGTGCATACCCTAATAATATATAAATACAATTTACCAACAAAGTATAAAAGTACGGATATTTGTATATAATATATACAATATACTAAAAAAAAGCGACCCGAAGGTCGCTTGTTGTTTATAATGCGAAAGCTTCTTTTATTTTGTCAACATAGTCGAGTCTTTCCCAGGTAAAGAAATCGACCTCTTTTGTTTTTTCTATACCATTCTCAAATATTGTAACCTCTTTTGTAAAAGGGTCGCGTCCTAAATGACCATATGCAGCAGTCTCTTCAAATATAGGATTCTTAAGTCCAAGGTTACGAATTATTGCGCTTGGGCGTAGATCAAATATCCTAGAAACCTTTTCTGCAATCTCTCCATCTGTCATATTAACCTTTGATGTTCCGTATGTATCAACAAATACAGAAACCGGTTCTGCAACACCAATTGCATAAGCTAGCTGTACCTGTACCTGATCTGCAAGTCCGGCTGCTACCATGTTTTTAGCCATATGTCTCGATGCATATGCTGCAGATCTGTCTACCTTTGAAGAGTCTTTACCAGAGAAAGCTCCTCCTCCGTGTGGTGCTTTACCGCCGTATGTATCTACAATAATCTTACGTCCTGTAAGACCTGTATCGCCATGAGGACCACCAATAACAAATTTACCTGTTGGGTTTACGTGTAGAATATGATCATCTTTAAATAGTTCCTGTACACGTGCCGGAAGTTTTGCTTTTGCTCTTGGAATAAGAATGTTTGCAACATCCTCTTTAATCTTAGCAAGCATTGCCTTCTCCTCATTAAAGTCGTCGTGCTGGGTAGATACTACAATAGTGTGTATTCTTAACGGATTGTGATTATCATCATACTCCAAGGTAACCTGCGATTTAGAATCAGGACGAAGGTATGTCATCTCTTTACCTTCTCTTCTGATATCAGCAAGCTCCATAAGAAGAATGTGAGAAAGAACCAGTGTAAGTGGCATATAATCATCGGTCTCTTTACACGCATAACCAAACATTATACCCTGATCTCCTGCTCCTTGTTCCTCTTCAACGGCTCTCTCAACACCCTGATTAATATCTGGCGATTGCTCATGTATAGCAGATATTACTCCACATGATTCTGAATCGAACTTATAATCGGCTTTATTATAGCCAATTTTCTTTATTATTCTGCGGGCAATCTTCTGAACATCTACATATGCATCTGATTTAACCTCTCCGCTCACTACTGTAAGACCAGTGGTTACAAGTGTTTCTACAGCAACTTTTGAGTTAGGATCTCTTCTTAAAAATTCGTCAAGAAGAGCATCTGATATTTGATCGGCTACTTTGTCTGGATGTCCCTCTGATACAGATTCGGACGTAAATAAATATCCCATTATATGTATATATTTTTTTATTAAACAATAATGGAGAGTATTGACTGTGTACTTTGAAAAAACTAAAGTGGAATGAAATCTGCTTTAGCATTTTTTTAAGTGGTTGCAATCAGTCAAATCTTTCCACTTCAAATTTACACGCAAATATATTAAATATTTGGTTATGGCGTTATATCTCAGCTAAAAATAAATCAATTATTAGATAATATGCACCATTTTATGGTTATAAATCAGTTTATTGGGTAAGATCTCTAAATATATCTTCTAAATTTGTTGTCTCCTCTTTAAGGGTTAACAATACGGTATTGTTTTTAACAACCGCATTAAATATATCTTTTCTTATATCTTCGTTTACCAATGATTTTAGAGCTACCCACCTATCTCCTTTGTCTGTTATCTCTGCAAAAGAGCTTATGTCGTTAAGTAATTTGCTGTTGGGTTCAGAATCAAATTCAGCATATACCTGTTGAGTGCTGTTTCTTATATCAATAAGTTTATTGGTATTCCCATCGGCAACAATTTTACCCCGGTTTATAATAATGGTTCTTCCGCATATAGCCTCAACCTCTTGCATAATATGTGTTGACAGGAGTACTGTCTTCTCAGATCCAATATCGGTTATTAGGTCTCTAATTTCAATTATCTGATTAGGATCAAGACCCGTTGTTGGCTCATCTAATATCAATATATCCGGATTATGAATAAGAGCCTGTGCAAGTCCAACCCTTTGTCTGTAACCTTTTGATAAAGCCTCTATCTTTTTATGCGACTCTATTCCTAGTTTTGTCATTTCTATTACGTTGTCAACAGCTTTACGGGTATTTTTAATTCCGTATATGTTTGCAACATAACTAAGATACTCCTTTACATACATCTCTGTATATAACGGATTATTTTCTGGCAGATATCCAATAGCTCTTTTAGCTGATATTATATCTTTTGATATATCAATGCCATTAATTATTGCATTGCCTGACGATGCAGATATATATCCGGTAAGAATTTTCATTGTGGTAGATTTTCCGGCACCATTTGGCCCCAGAAAACCTACTATTTCTCCTTTATCTATCTTAAATGAGATATCATTTACAGCCAATTGCTTATCATATCTCTTTGTAAGTTTATCAACAATTATAGACATTAGTGTTTATGTTTTTATTCAAACAAAGCGTCGTTAAGAAAGCTGTTAAGTGGTTCAAGCTTCTTAAAATCACTAATCAGATTTTTATAAAAATCAGCATTAAGAATCTCTTTATCCTCAATCTTTTTTAGAAGAGTATACTCTTTGTATTTCAGTAACTCTATATCCTCAAAGTTCTTATCAAACCCTCTTGGTGCCGATTTTAGTTTATCTTCATATAGCTCACCAAATGTATCAACAATTTCTTTACTGTAAATTATTTTTTTGAATATTTCAGGACGATACATTATCTCTGTTCTTAGTTTCTTCAGGTTTGATGATTCCGGACAGTGTATTCCTCCTGCAATCAACGATTCGCCTCCGGGTTGTATGTGAAGATAGTATCCTCCGTAAATACTTTTTCTGCCACCTTTGCTTATATATGCTCCAAAATGAGTTTTGTATGGCGATTTATCTTTGCCAAATCTTACATCTCTGTATATTCTGAATAACGTATCTTTTGCTGATAGATTTTTTACAGAGTTATCGAATATTGAGATACCGTTAATTACATTCTCTGTAAAATCAATGAACTTATCGCGTGCCTGCTCATATCTCTTTTTGTTTTCGTTGAACCATTCGCGATTATTATTAGCCTCCAAATCAGATAGAAACTCCAGTACAGATTTATCCAGTTTCATTTTTAAATCAGTTTTAATGGTTAAATGTTGTAATATTGTAATATATGGTTTTATTTGATTATAACTGATAATTTAACGTTTATTTAAATTTATTGTTGATGAGTAGTAGTGTTATTATTGTTGCCGGTGGTAGTGGTTCACGTATGGGGGGCGATTTGCCCAAACAGTTTCTGGAATTAAAAGGAAAACCTGTTCTGATGCATACAATTGAGAGGTTTTATGGGTATAATAATAATCTGCATATTGTTCTGGTTCTACCACAGGCATATATAGATTACTGGAACTCATTAATTAAGAAGTGTAATTTTACAATTAAGCATTCAGTAACTACCGGTGGTGCAACACGTTTTAACTCTGTTAAGAACGGCTTGAGTATAATTAGTGGTGATGCAGATTTTGTTGCAGTACATGATGGCGCAAGGCCTTTGGTTTCTGATAAAACAATAGATAACTGCTTTACTATGGCCAAAGAGAATGGTGCTGCTATACCTGTTATAGATGTTGATGACTCTTTGCGTATGGTGACTGATAATGGTAGCGAACATGTTGAGAGAAGTAGTTATAAAAGGGTGCAGACTCCACAGGTTTTTAGGGCGGATATTATTGTTAAGGCGTATGATCTTGGATATGATCCGGTGTTTACCGATGATGCATCGGTTGTTGAGGCTGCAGGACATAAAATATGGCTTGCCGATGGTAATATAGAGAATATTAAGATTACACATAAGACAGATATGGTTATAGCAGAAGCTATTATAGATAATGTGATTTGATACAGTATATTGTTTTACGAATATACCCCATTTTGCACATAAAAAGTCGCATTGTAATGTTAGTCAGTCTCAGCCGTTTTTTAAAAAGTGGTAATGTAAAGCCAATCAGTGTCAGCGTAATTTAAATCATGCGCATTGCAATAGTTATCAGTGGCATTGCAAATTATTTTACAGGCAAAATATTCTTTATCAATCACATTGCATCTGTTATCAGGCATGTTGTAAGTTATATTACGTGCAATGTTGTTTTAATCACTCTCTGCGCTGTATTAATGAGTGTCAAAACATTAACTAATAGGCACAATGTTTTTATAAGTAGCTGTTTTGTAATTATATTCTAAGGTATTCTGTATATAAAAACAGAAGCTGCAACTTTAATTACAGCTTCTGTTTTATTGAGATATATGAACTATACTTAACGTACCACTATTCCGAGCTCCTCAAGTAACTGAGGGTTATTTTTAAGAGATACCTTTGCTATAGTTTTAAGCTCTTGTATATAATCTTCAAGCTGCTCTACTTTATCTCTCTTTATATTTGTAGAATTCTCTGCCTGACCTTTCTCTCTATCGTATTTTGCTCTTAACAACATCAGATCCTCAATGTTTGTCTTAAACAACTCTATATCTTTAGCAGTTATATTATACCTGCTCATCTTTGTAATAAATTCAGGTTCTGTAAGAGATGATTTATATCTGCCCACTGCCTGTTTCATCCAACTAAACGTACTAAGCTCTTTTGGTTGGTTAAACCCTATTCTGGTGTGCATATCTTTATTACCTTTTACTGCTAATTTACCAAAGGTGTTGAATAGTTTAAACTCCTCTAAACACTCACCCTTTTTGGCAAAGAACTCATCATACGCTTGCAGTTTCTCCTGATGCTCACGTTTCTGATCATCAATACTCTTCTGTGTATCGTTATAGAGCGTTATACCTTCGTTTATACGAGCTTCGGTTACACCAAATCTGGCTAAAAAGTTAAGTATTTCGGGGTTTTTACAGTTTAGAATAAATTTCTGCACAAATGCCATAAAATGTGCTAAGGTTCTTTTTCTCATATCTAAAAATTTAGTTTAAAAAAAATATCTATAATCAATTTATGACATATAAATAGCAAAGTCAATATTTAGAAGAAAATTTTTATAAAAAACTGTAAATAAGTTGTATAACAAAATGTAGGTTGTAAAAATAGGAGTCTTGCGAGGTACGAGCTATAGCTAATTTGATACTGTATGGGAAAATGTTATTAAAGCTCGCACCATCTTGGGAAAGTTCTTTATGGGTGGTTGCAGCCTATTTTGTATTGCGAGGTATGAGCTATAACTAATCTGATACTGCCCAGAATATTGTTATTAAAGCTCGCACCATCTGGGGAAAGTTCTTTATTGGTGGTTGTATCCTATCTTGTATTGCGAGGTACGAGCTATAGCTAATCTGATACTGTACGGGAAAATGTTATTAAAGCTCGCACCATCTGGGGAAAGTTCTTTATGGGTGGTTGTAACCTATTTTGTATTGCGAGGTACGAGCTATAGCTAATCTGATACTGTACGGGAAAATGTTATTAAAGCTCGCACCATCTGAGGAAAATTCTTTATGGGTGGTTGTAACCTATTTTGTATTGCGAGGTACGAGCTATAGCTAATCTGATACTGCCCGGAATATTGTTATTAAAGCTCGCACCATCTGGGGAAAGTTCTTTATGGGTGGTTGCAGCCTATTTTGTGTTGCGGGGTACGAGCTATAGCTAATCTGGTACTGCACAGAATATTGTTATTAAAGCTCGCACCATCTGGGTATAATACTTGTTTCTTCTCAGAAATCCTGATATCTTTACAATACTTTAAAGTGTAATATAAAATAGTTTCGACAACCCATTATTTGCTATAAATAAAAATAAATGCCACGCAAAGAACGAGATACCAGTAAAAAGAGGAAAGAGTTAATTGATGCCGCTGTCGCAATTTTTGAAGAAGTTGGATTTGAAGCTGCTACTATGGAACAAATTGCGTTTAGAGCGGGGGCGGTTAAGAAAACACTCTATAATCATTTCGAAACAAAAGAGAAATTACTTGAAGTTATTATTGGTAAATGTATCTCCAATAAGGCTGATATTACTAAGCTTTGCTATAGTCCGGATAGTCCATTAAAAGATCAGTTGATTGAACTTATTAAACTTAGAATAAAAAACTTTATTGATCCGGAAGCCGTTAAATCGATGCGTGTATTGTTTAATACCCATACTCGCCATAAAGAACTGTTTAATCGTATGTATTCTGGTATAGATATGCATAATGAGAACATATTGATCGATTGGATTACGAAGGCCGAAAAGGACAAGCGTATAATGGTGGCAGATAAAGAGATGGTATCTTATATCTTTTGGTCAATGATTTATGGTGCTTTTATCTGGCCACACACTATGAATAATACGCTACAACCTGAAGAAATAAACAAAATTACCAATGAAATTGCCGATATGTTTTTGTGTCGCTATGAAGTTAAATAGTGTGGGTTTTAATCTACTAGTTTATTAATAAATAGATTAAAAGGCTTTGTAGAATAAATAAATGAAGGGCAACCATAATGCAAAACAATCTAATGCCCTTCTCATTTAGCCATTAACTGATCTATGAAAAGTCAATGCCTTCTTTAAAATTCGACTACCAAATTAATTTTGTTTAGCAATTATTCGATCATACGAACATATTGATTAAGCTCCATACGTGGCATTGCCCCACGTTTGTTAAGAACATGTTCCTTATCTTCATATCCCATGGCTACTCCAAGAGCAATTGAAATATCCTCAGGAATGTTAAGTTCTCTTCTCAACAGATCACCTAGAATTACAAAAGCACCGGCCGGACAAGTTTGTAGTCCTTTGTCTTCAGCTGCCAGCATTAATGTTTGTTGGTAAGCTCCCAGATCAAACATAGAATAAGGTCCCAAATCCTTTTTCATACCCAAGTACACAATGGTTGGAGCATAAAAGAAGTTGGCATTTGCTTCCAATGCAATTTTCACAAACTCTTCTTGAGGTAATCCGGTCTCTTTTGCAAATTTCTCTTTAAAACCTACCATATTTTCGATAGCTTGTGGTGCATTTCCCCAAGAGTCATAACCAGGAAACTGAATATCCATTCGATCGTATGGCATTGTTTCTGCGGTGAATTTACTCATCTCCTTCTGCCACACTTCCCTTAAACTCTTAAGCTTGTCTCCTGATACAATAAATACTTCCCAAGGTTGACTGTTGGTCCATGAAGGTGTTTGATTAGTGGTTTCAAGTACTTCCATTAAATCTTCTTTAGGAATTGGTTTGTCTAAGAATGCTCTCGTGGCTTTTCTTCTGTATATAATGTCTTTTGCACTCATATTATCTATTTTGTATTAATATTTTAATATTCTATCACTTAATTAAAACTCAATCCCACTAAACAGATCATCAATAATTTTCTTACAGCTTTTAATCTCTTTAATAATACTAATTGCAGCATTTACAGATATAGCTCCTTTCTCTAGTTCACCAGTCATAAAACCATCTAAATATGCTCTTGTAACATTCTCCATTCGAGATGGTATATTACCAAGCTCTTCATTACCTATCTGTTCTTTAATATATTCTGTTGGCAAAGCTCTTTCATGCCCCACTGGTGTTTTTAGAGTAATGGTATCTGTACTTTCATGATTAACAATGTACTCTTTTGTTATTTGAGCGGCAGGAGATTCTTCACTGGTAATAAAAGCTGTTCCTACAAAAACACCTTCTGCACCTAATGCAAATGAAGCTTTCACTCCTCTGGAATCAACAATGC
Source organism: Bacteroidales bacterium UBA6680 (assembly GCA_002454955.1). GTDB lineage: Bacteria > Bacteroidota > Bacteroidia > Bacteroidales > UBA6680 > UBA6680. The sequence goes on along the minus strand of DKJY01000005.1, from coordinate 2,347 downwards.
CACCAGCTGCCATTACAGGAATATCAACAGCATCTGCCATTACAGGAACTATAGACATGGTTCCTAAGGTATTTTCAGGAGCCGAGCCTCCCTCATCAAAACCAGTAGCAACAATTATATCTGCTCCAGCTCTTTCTCCAATTCTTGCAGCTTCTATTGAGGGGTTAAGAGGTCTGAAAATGACTGTTAATCCGGCATCTTTCAAAGCTCTTATTTGATCCTCTTTTGCATCTCCTGCAGCTACAACATATTTCACTCCTTCTTCAATCGCCACATCCAAACAAGCTTTTGAAAACAGACCTCCATCTCCTTCCATTATGCCATAGTTAAAAGCAAATGGTTTATCCGTAAGGCTTCTTATTTTTCTGAACTGAACTCGCATTCTTTCGGCTGTTTCTTCAATGGTGTTTACGCGGGTTGTATAACCTCCATTAAAACCTAAAGTACCCAAACCACCAGCATTTGATACCGCTGCTACCATTTCGGCAGAGGTTACCCATAACATTGGACCCTGAATAATTGGTTTTTCGATGTCTAAAATTTTACAAATTCTGTTTTTCATGATATGCTCTTTTATTTTTTTACAACTAATTTACACTTTAGAGTGCATCAAAAATAGATCAATTATTTTACACCTGCAAGTGTATTTATATTTTTAGTGTAATTTTATAATATTGTGCATGATATATTGTATAGGTGCTTTCAACCTATTATTATTTAGTTAGATGTGTGAATACTACCTATAGAGAAGGTGTTACACGTGAGTGTATCTATTATAACTAATATAAGAGTAGTGAATTGTTTTTGAGTTATTGCGTAAAAAAATTATTAAGAACAGACTTTAGTATTACCTAGAATTTTATATGTGAGCTTGTGATATAAAGAGATAGTAGTGGTTATGGTAATCAACTTTCTATTAATTAATATGTCTTACAGCCCTTTATTAAGTATGTTTTTGGATAAACTAATTTATAGAAAAGCTTATTAAAGCTTGTGCCATCTGGGGAAAGTCCTTTATGGGTGGTTGTAGGCTATTTTGTATTGCGGGGTACGAGCTATAGCTAATCTGATACTGTATGGGAAAATGTTATTAAAGCTCGCACCATCTGGGGAAGGTTCTTTATGGGTGGTTGCAGCCTGTTTTGTATTGCGGGGTACGAGCTATAGCTAATCTGATACTGTATGGGAAAATGTTATTAAAGCTCGCACCATCTGGGGAAAGTTCTTTATGGGTGGTTGTAGCCTATTCTGTATTACGAGGTACGAGCTATAACTAATTTGATACTGTATGGGAAAATGTTATTAAAGCTCGCACCATCACAAGTATTATAGTGATGTGTATTGTTTACAGATGACTATAGGTTTGATAGTGTGAGTTTTGCTTTTAAGAAAACAGTATCTTCTTCTACTATTTTTCCATCAATTTTGTATGCTCCGTCAACTTCTTTAATTGAAATATCTATGGTCAATTTCGGATTTTTGTCCGGGATAATCATATTTATGTATTTAATAACAGAAGAACCTGTTATATTGAGAGTTTTGTTAAACTCTTTTTCGCAAATCTCTCTTAATATCTGTAACTGTATTACACCGGGAACAACCGGTTGTCCGGGAAAATGCCCTTGGTACACATCATGATCAGGGTTTATTGAGATATTTGCAGAGATATTATTGTTGCTTTTGTTGTAAGAGCAGCTATCTATAGTATAAAAATCTTTAATTAACATATTCTAAACTATCTGTTTGTTAAATGTGTTTCAGAAATCTCAGCTTGAATTTAAGTCTGATTATACTGTTGTGTTTAACACTTATTTTGTTGTCTATTATTGTAATTTTTCGTTTGTTAAAAGGGAATCCTAACTCTTTAATAACTGTTTCATTATCAGATTTTGTTATCTTCTTGTATCTGCCCAAATCTGTTTTAATCTTAACAGCATTTTTACCACACTCTTTTTCTTTTATAATGTTGTGGTGTGCAAAAAGAAGTTTAATATCTGTTTGCAGGAGTTTTATTAACGATTTTCTGTTAAGAAACTCCATTACATAATCTGTATTAATGGTATTGTTTTTTATATCTAGCGTAAATTTAAAGTATTTTAATCCGAGTTCTGATATAAAAACAATGCTTATCTTGTTGTCAGCTATATGTTTAACATACATTAATCCGCCAAAATACTTGCTAGAGAAATGTAATCCCATTTTATACAGAGAGGCTGCTTTTGTATCGCCATTTTGGTAACCTGGCAGTGGTACAATTGCTTCCTGTTTCTGCGAAAAGGTTTTAACAGTTAATGAAAGAAATATTAGTATAAGTAGTGTATATTTTTTCATCTGTCTAAATTTGTTT
>DKJY01000069.1 GCA_002454955.1 Bacteroidales bacterium UBA6680 | reverse complement strand
AAATTGAAAGCAAATCACAACTGCGGGGGTAACAACGACCTTACGGATGTTGCTGTGCTTACCAGCAGTAAAGATACAAATTGAAAGCAAATCACAACTATGCGAACATAGCGTTTTTTTTAAACTCAGCTGTGCTTACCAGCAGTAAAGATACAAATTGAAAGCAAATCACAACCCACCATATTTGCGTAAATGTCAAACAAACGCTGTGCTTACCAGCAGTAAAGATACAAATTGAAAGCAAATCACAACTTAAGATTCATTATCCACCTTGAAAGGGGGGCTGTGCTTACCAGCAGTAAAGATACAAATTGAAAGCAAATCACAACTTTGCTCAGAGTGTAAACAACGCATTAGGGGCTGTGCTTACCAGCAGTAAAGATACAAATTGAAAGCAAATCACAACCAAAAACGAATATATTTTGTCAGTACACGCGCTGTGCTTACCAGCAGTAAAGATACAAATTGAAAGCAAATCACAACAATTGAAAATGGTTCTTCTAGACATTTTAAGCTGTGCTTACCAGCAGTAAAGATACAAATTGAATTGAAACTAACGCAAATCTACGAAGTTAGAGCTGATTATATCATAATATCAAAGAGCTTTCTCTATGATTATTATCACTATCCAAAAGCTATATTATAAATTTAAACAAATAACCTTAATATAACAGATCCAAAAAGCAATTATCTATAATCAGAGTTCCAAAATTTGCAGACACAACTATAAATATGAATACAGAGCTTATAGATTTGCAAACAACAATCATTTTTTTGCAAACACAATTTCAAAAATGCATTCAGCAATTAAAAATTTAAAGTCAACACATATTAATTTGTAGTTACAATAACTGAACTTGCAGAAGTTTTATAAAAAGTTGCAGACATAAGATATTAACCCAAAGTCAGAAATATTTTTCTTGCAGATACTATTTAAAAAACAGATTCACCTGATATTTTTTTTAGAAATTGTAACTGCAAATTTTTTAATGCTAAATACAAACCCGTAATCTGTATATACACAATTCTGATAGTAATTATTAAATCTATTAGACTGAATATAGATAAATCGCGGTTATATCTTTTATAATACACTGTAAATATAATAAACAGGTTCTTAACTAAAAAATCAGCCAAATTTGAGACCCCATACAACAATATAAATACAAAGTCAATCAAATAACGTTGATATATGCTATCCTATATATTGATTTATATCACCCGTTTACACACCTATATATCTTGTATTTATCATCACCATTTCAGACCTTTATATACGATAATGTGTCCGGAACATAAAGACACTAGTTTTAATTAAAAATTATACGTTATGCGAGTAACTCGTAAGTTCAATGTACCAGACGCCAAAGTATTGGAACAGACGGAGATTGTTATCAGTGAATTTCCGAAAGACCAAAAAGATTTTGAGGCGTTTGATAAATCATTTACTCCTGATGTAACTCATAAATTAAGCGGTTTTGTAAAAAAGGTAACCAACACCGGAACCGACTCTATTATTGTTGATGAACAGGCAGAGATTACAAAGAGTACAGTGGATGCTCTTAATAAATGTAATTTATGTCATAAAACAATAATCTATTTTGCAAAAAAGAGCTTTAAGAAAAACATTCAGGTTCTTAGCCAGTTTGGTATAAACGATGCCTCTAAAGTAAAAAATAAGCAGGGCGATATGGTATTCTTCATGAAAACACATGAAGCTGTTATACTTAAATATGCCGATGAGTTAAAAGCTGCCGGTTGCAGTCAGGAACAGATTGATGCATATTCTGAAAGCTGGAAAGAGCTTGAAGCTGCAAATGTAAATCAGGAGACAAAAAAATTATCAAGAAACTCTATGACAGCAAAACGCGTTGAAGCACTGAATGAACTGCACGAAAATCTGAAGCTTATTAACGATGCGGCAAAAATTATATACTCAGATGATCCTATACGTCTGCAGAAGTACACCGTACCAAGAATGAAATCTGCAACTGATAGTCCGGAGGATATAGTTGAATAAAACGATTCTTGTAATCTATATTAAGTATATTTTAAATGTAATGTCAGGTATCTCTAACAACAAGAGGTACCTGTCTCTTTTTTATAGTTGTGGCTATAAAACTCATATCTTGTAACTCTTCACTTCCAATATTAGCTTTCTGTTAACTCAAGCATAAATCTACTCCCTTTTAGTTTTATATTTTCTCCTATTTTATCTATAACTAAACCAAAAATCGCTAAATATTTTCTGTGCCAAACCAAAAAACGACAGTAACTGTACAGATTGTTTATGATAATTGTGAGACTACTTATTAAAAATTTATATAACAGTTATGCGTTTACTTTACATATACTTTATAGAATATAACTTTTTTTTGATATCAATTACTCTTTGTTCCAGAAATTTAGTCTACTCATCTCTCTACAATTATGAAAAAACACACATAACATACTACACTTTTAGTATATATACTATATATTTACAAACTGTAGGAAAAGCTTAATGATATTAATAACTATTGTTAGTATCCCCTTTTATTTACAATAACATAAAGATACCAACTGGCATACTAATTACTGAATATCTGATTCATGGATAATATATTTTTTATTATCTCCGGCCTGTTAAAGGAGAGTTATTACAGAGTACCGGAGTATAAACTTAAGGAGAGGTTATATAGCGACCCAAACAGTTCGGTTATAGCAATAACAAATACACTTGACTATTTTGGTATTGAAAATATGGCAGCCACTGTACCTCCTGAAGCGTATGCTCAGTTACCCGGTACATTCATTGCACAGGTAAGTAAAAATGGCAATAGTTATATTGTATTGGTATCAAAAACAGATGCCGACTCTGTCCGGATATCGGTTAACAAGAACAATACATTCACAACACCATTACAGGAGTTTCTGACAGACTGGACAGGTATGATAATAGCTGTTGAGGATAATAAAGATTATGGTAACACTATTAACAGATCTGATATAATAAAGAAGATAGCTGTTTACTCTACCGCAACAATAATGTTAACCTACCTATTTTTAACAACACAATCTGTACTAATAGTTCTCTACACTCTATTATCAATTATTGGTATGGCAGTTGGTTACTATATTACAATAGAGAAGTTAGGATTTGATAGTGCTCTATCTAAATTGTGCACTATAACTAAAGGTACTGACTGTAATACAGTGTTTAACTCAAAAGAGGCTAAGCTCTTTAATATATTCGATCTTAGCGATCTTACAGTTATATATTTCCTGTTTGTTACACTTATATCAGTTATTGGAAACTATAACTTACTGCTATTTATAATCTGCTGCACAACGTTACCCATAATACTCTACTCTGTATATTATCAACTATTTAGTATAAAAAAGATATGTCCGCTATGTATAGCAACATCAACAATACTTGCTTTACAGTTTGTGGTAATGTTTTTAATGTACAGAGATATTGACTTTAGCTATACCGATCTGTTACTCTATGCATCGCTGTTTGGTACTGCTATAATGTTCTGGGTTTATGCTAAACCACTGGTAACAAAGATTGCAGAACACAGAGGTTTAGCACTTGATAATCTGAAATTCAGACGTAATCATAACCTGTTTATACCATACTACAACACCCTTAACAGGATAGATATGGAAGCAGATAGTGTTCCTGTAATATCTGTAGGGAGTAGTAATCCTCTGGTTACAATTACCGCAGTAACAAACCCGCTATGTAAAATGTGCACTGAGGCGCATAAAACATATCTGCAACTACTACAAAACTATAACGACACAATAAGAATAAACTTCCTGTTTCTGGTGCCAAACAAAAACCGTAACGATATACGCACACAGATATCTGAGCGTTTGATGCAACTCTACACCGAGAAGGACAGAGATAGTTTTATGGAAGCTTTTAATAACTGGTACAGTAGCCTTAATGCAACAGAGTGGCTTAAGAGATACGGACACTGCACGAACAACAGATACAATAACGAGATTACAAAACAGGCAGTGTGGTGCCTTAAGAACGAGATAGAAGCTACACCTGCAATAGTAATAAACGGGAAGTTATTCCCCGATACATATGCACCAACAGATATAGAGAATTTTATAGAACACATAATAGAGTTTGAGTGTGTTACTGTATAAAGATATTTAAGCTTAAATATGACGCTAACCCCTACGTCATAAAACAGATTGGGGAGAATTAATAATTTAAAATCGACTTAATAATGTTAAGTAATTTAAAAAACATGAACGGTGTTACCGTTTTAGGAAAAAAAGAACAGAGAGAAGTAAGAGGAGGTGATAAATGCTATCTTTATATAGATTATGAGGATGGTACATACGGTGGCATTGTATTATATACTTCTCTAGAGAATGGATCAAGTACTGCAAATGACAGATGTGTTGATCTAAGATTAAATGGTGGCGCAAGTCGTTGTCAGTATGATTGTGCACATGACGGTTTTGGACAATAATATGAAAAGAGTAAATCTAAATTTTAGCAGGTCTTTAGGCCTGCTATTTACCCTATTATCTATTATTTCATGCAACAGCAACATAACAGATAATGGTGATACCGGGGTTAAGAACCAATGTAATAAGGTGTATTCAGATTCAATAGAGATATCTGTATCTATACCACCTAATGAAAGTTTTGGGATTAATGTTATTAATAGCAACTATGATAGTTACTTTCTTATAATTAAAAATGATCAACCTAAAGATACTGTTCTGAAAAAGCGAATACCGCGTAATCACAATAAACAGGTTCTGAAATATATGGCATCAGTACCTACTAAGAAAGGATTTAAACTTATAAAACACCACTATATTTTATCAACTGCTAAAAGAATATCATTTTCCGCTGATACAGGTAAATTATCAAAAACCGGTAATAATGATATTATTATTGCAGATAAACTGTGTAATAGTTATGATAATTTCAAGAAATCTTCTTCTAAAAATTTAGCGGGTCTTGATAGCTTATATCAATATTTTAGTAAGTCATATTCCGGTAAGAATGACTCTCTGCTTTCAGAACTAAATCAATTATATTACATAAATAATCTTCAAATACTTAATCCGGCAAATAAAAAAGCAGATGCCTTTTTACTTGATTTAGAATCTATGCCAATTGCTTCTGATGTTTTACACAGTATGCTTTTTGAGTATACAAAAAATAGAATTGACACACTAAATTTTAAAGATCTTACAACCGACAGATACTCCAAATTGTATGTGAAATTAATATCAATGGGAGTATATAAATTTCTTAAAATTAAAGCAAATAGAGGCAATGAAAAGTATCAGAAAGCCATTAATTGGCTAAAGAGTTCCTCCTTTTATATTGATAACAAAGAAACAATAGCAAAGAATATAGAGCCATTGAGTAGTGAATTATTTAAAAAGCATCTTAAAAAGCTACCTCTTTTGTCAACAGATTTCTCATCTGCAAATATGAATGAGGTGATATCTGATAATAAGGCACAATACTATCTTATAGATTTTTGGGCTACATGGTGCAAACCATGCCTTGAAGGTATAAATAGTATTCACAATATGAATATCCCTGATAATATCAGGATAATAAATCTATCTACAGACAAACCTGACAATAGGGAATTGTGGAAAGAAAAGGCAGAAAAAACAGATCAGAAAGTAAGTTATCTGATAGATGTAACCAAACAAGAGAGCAAGGACTTCTTCAGATTAATAGAACTAAAAAGAATACCCAGATATATTCTTATTGATAAAGATATGAATCTATTAGATGAATCATTTCTTCATCCGAATGAGCCGGAATTTCTGAACAGATTAAATAACATAAGGTTTTTTTATAGAATATAGTACATCATATATATGGGTAAGAAAATAACAGATACATTTATAGGTAACAGGCTTTTATGCCTGTTATTTATATTAAACATATTGTGTTTAATGTCTTGTAATAGTGATATTGAGAATAAAGAACATAGCAACAGAGTAAAACAAGACTCTATAAAAATTTCGGTTGATATAACAGCTAAAAGCTCTGTACTATTTAATTTATTTAATGATGTTGGAAACAACTATACCTTAGAACTTGAAAATAATGGTGAAGAAGATGCAACTATAACAAAATCATTTTTTCCTGACTATGATAATCAATTACTACGTTATTCATGCTTCTATGTATCTGATAATGGAACAAAAGAGATTAATCACTACTATTTAATAAATAAAGAAAGTAATAAAATAAACTTTGTTTTTGAAGAAGGAGATATTCTTCTTAAAAATAAACAAGGTATAATACAGGCAGACAGTATATATAGTACATATGATTATATATACAGACAAATATGGACTAATACAGGTATATCTAAAAACAAAGTAACAGAACAACTTGATAGTGTATACAGTGTGTACAATAATATATACCTAAAGAGTAATCAGAAATTGTTAGCTGAATTGAATCAGTTACTATATTTAGAGAAATTAACATATCTGAATCCTATGAATATTGAGGTTGAGAAATATATTAAAAACATTTCAGAAGAACAGATAAGATGCGGTATGTTAAATACTATTCTTTGTCTTTATATTGATAGCAGATTTAAAACAGAGGGGTTTGACAATATTCAGAATTTAAATAATTCTGTAGAGTACAAGAAACAGTTATCTATAGCGGCATATCATTTCCTTAAAAATGAAAAGAACATTGGAAACAAAATATATGATCCTATTAGAAGTTGGCTAAAAACAACCGAAACTTACAAAAACAACAGTACATTAATTGATAAAGAGATTAATCCATTAGATAATAATAAGTTTAAAAGCTTATTAGGTGATCTGCATATAATCAGCAGAGACTTTAAAGAAACAACATTTACAGAAGTAATAAGGCAGAATCCATCAGAGTATTATCTGTTAGATTTCTGGGCTACATGGTGTGCTCCATGTTTAGATGGGATAAGGAAAATAGAGAAGATGGATATCCCTAAAAATGTTAAGGTGATAAATCTTAGCGTTGACAAAAACGGTGTTAAGGATAAATGGAAGATAAAGGCAAATGAGACAAACCAGAAGATTAGTTATTTAATTAAAAGCAGGAACAAGAGTAATATAGAGTTTCAGAAATTTATAAAATTGAAATCAATACCTCGTTATTTACTTATAGATAAGGAGATGAATATTATAGATCAGGCTTATCTAAGACCTCATGAACCTGATTTTCTGTTTAACTTGAAACATATTAAGTTATTAAAATATAGAGTTTGAATCATAAAACATTTTTGAACAATAATTATATAATGAAGCAACTTAATATAACTGTAAAAAAACATATCTTCCTGATAATGTTTACAAGCTTGTTACTACTTTCTTGTAATAGGAATAATGCTATAGAAAATAATAATTATACTCTGAAGTCTGATAATGATTCTATACAAATAGAGGTTAAGTTACCTCCAAAATCATATTGTGGGTTTAATATCCGCGATAGCATTTTCAACCTTCACTATGTGAGTTTTGAGAATAAAACAGATAAGGATACTATAATAACAAAGAGATTTCCGGTTTGCATAAATAATCATACAATCAGTTATGGTGTAGTAGTTAAAAGTAAAAGCGGTTTTGAGATATTAAAACACCTCTACTTACTTGATAAAGAATCTTACGAATTAGAATTTACCTTTAATAAAGGAGATATAATAATTCAGGACAGCAGTAATGTAACTATTTTGGATAATATTCTATCTGATTATGATGCTATGCATAAACAGATTCATCTGTCAAGAGGTAAAAACAAAGAGAATATAAAGGTAAAGTTGGATAGTTTATATAATAATTTTAAGATCAGATATAACTCAGACAATAATCAGATGCTATCTAAAGCAAATGAGATATATTATATTGACAAGCTACAAGCTTTATATCCTGATCATGAGAAGGTAGTTAAGTTTATACAAAATCAAAATAAAGATTGCCTGTCAAATGATCTTGTTATACCTATATTCATTAATTATATTGATAATATAAAAGATGATTTCGCTATAAATAATGATGATTTTTCCGAGAATTCATTGCATAAGTTATCGGTAGCAATGTATCACTTCTTAACCAGAGAAGAGAATAGAGGCAAATACCTAGCGGCTAATAATTGGCTAAGAACTACAGATTTTTATCATCAAAATAGATCAGAAGTCGACAAAAAAATTACTGTTCCTGACAATGATAAATTTAGAGAATCATTAGCTAATCTTTCATTGGACAACAAGAAATTTGATAATGTAACCTTTGCAGAAATAATAAAACAAAATCCATCAGAATATTATCTTCTTGATTTTTGGGCTACATGGTGTAAACCTTGTATGGAAGGAATAAAAAAGATGCATACCATAGATATACCGAATAATGTTAAGGTTATAAACCTTAGTGTAGACAAGCTAAAGAATAGAGAAGAATGGAGAGATGTTGCTAATAGTACTCAACAGGAGTTAAGCTACTTGATAACAAATAGTAACAAAAACAAAGCCTTTTTAAAGTTTATTGAGCTTAGCGCAATTCCAAGATATATATTGTTAGACAAAGACTTGAATCCTGTTGACTGGTCTTTCCCTTTACCCAGCGAATCAACATTTCAGAAGAGACTAAATGCATTATAATCAGTAGTTACGATTGTGAATTTGATGGTTCGAATCCAAACTTCTATAATTAAAAAGTAATGTTGAATATACACTTACCAATTGAAAGCAATTGGTAAGTGTTCAAAGTAAAACTTATGTACAAACGATTACTATAGCCGCACTTATTAGTAACTGTTATTTTTAAGAGTAAAAAAGAATAGGAATTCAATGAAACCAATATACCAAATCTCATTATTATTACTTATAGTATCATTAATTGCTTGTAAAGAAAATAACAATCAGGTTAAAAATATAGAGGCATTTACTAAGGTTTATGGTTATGTACGTTGGTTTCATCCTAGTGATGAAGCACAAACAATAGACTGGAATAAATTTGCTGCTTATGGAGTAAGCAGAGTAAAAGAAGCTAAATCAGCTAAAGCCTTACGCGATACTATATTAAAGTTGTTTAAACCAATTGCTCCAACTTTAAAAATCTCATTAGAGGCGGATTACTATGAGTTTGATAAAAACGCATTAATACCGGAGGATACAGATATTAACAGATGTATTGCATGGCAACATTTTGGTGTAAAACTGGATGATCTTGGTTCTGAAACATATAAAAGTATCAGAACCAATAGAGTTAATGTTGATACAAAACCCAATAAATATCAGATTTATTATGTAATAGAGTCTGAAATATTTAAATATAATAACCTCCGATTATCTTTTAATTCTAAATGTAATGAAGGTGGTAAGGTTAATGCTTTTATTTCAGCAGGGTCAAAGCTTTCACTATTTACAAAGCCTGAGTTAATACATTGCACCGAATTTTCTAATAATTTATGGCAAACAAACCAGATATCTACATACTGTGGCGATAATACAATTGTTATGTTTGGAGTATCTAACCGTAGTGATGCAGAGATATTTGTTGATGATTTTTTGCTTGAAGTACAAACAAATAATGGCTGGCAGGCTGTAAAAATAGATAATGCAGATCTGAATACTGTTTCAGAATACAACATTCCAAAGGGATTCCTCACTAAGAGTGACAATCTTTATCATACCTCATTAGTAAAACGAGATTCTGCAACTAACAACTTTTGTCTGTCTATTAAACCATTTGTAAAAAACACAATGTTTGATCAATATCCGAATGTAGGCGAAGTTGTTAATAAAGATCTACCTCGTGGATTAAAACTCACAATGCCTATAGCTCTATACGGTAATGATGAAACAACATACCCTATTGCTGATAAGGCATTATTAGATAAGTTAGAATATAGTTTGTCTCAACCTGTTAGTAAAACAGACGAAGAGCTTGGAGCTATAGTTATTACATGGAATGTATTTCAACATTTTTATCCATATTTTAATGAGGTTAGTGTAGACTGGAACAGAGAATTAGTAAATACCATATCTGAATATTGCCAGACAGATAATAAGGAGTCGTTTGTTGATATATTGAGAAAGTTAACGGCAAAACTTAACGATGGTCATATCCGGGTAATTTCAGAAAAGGACAACCGTAATAATGGCTATTTACCATTAACATGGGAGAAGATTGAAAACAAGTTAGTAGTTACATCTGTACTTGACAAAAATGTGATGATTAAGACAGGTGATATAATTACAAATATTAATAATACCGACGCAAAAAAATTTATTGAAAAAGAGAATATATATATCTCTGCTGCAACATCAGGATTTCTAAAAAATCGTAGTGAATTGTACTCTCTCAGAAGACCACTTAATACAGAGACAACACTAACTATTATCAATAGCAACAAAGAGGAATCAAAGATAAAAATAGCTAACACCTCTAATCTATCAGCTATATATAGAAGTAATACCAATAAAACAAAATTTAAAGGACTAGGTGATAGTATATTATATATCAATCTATCTCAGGTTAATATGCAGGAATTTAATAATCTATTACCAAAATTGAAACAGTGTAAAGGGATAATTTTTGATCTTAGAAGATATCCGAAATGCAGCCCTGAGTTTTTATCATATCTGATAAAAAAGAATGATACAGTAGATAATTGGATGCAGATTCCAAAATATATCTATCCCGATCAGAAAGATATTGTTGGTTACGATAAGTTTGGTTGGAATATAACCCCAAAAGAACCTCAATTAAAAGCACCAGTTGTTTTCTTAACAAGATCAAATGCCATAAGTTATTCGGAAAGCATTTTGGGTATAGTAAAACATTATAAACTGGGACTAATTGTTGGAGAAAATAGTGCAGGGACAAATGGTGATGTTAATATATTTAGCTTACCCGGTGGATATAAAGTCTATTTTACCGGCATGAAGGTAACAAAACTGGATGGTACAAGATTTCATGGTATTGGCATCTCTCCGGATTATGAGGTTCATAAAACTATAGAGGGAGTTAGGGTAGGTAAAGATGAGTTTATGAAGAAAGCTATTGATGTAATAAAACATATGCAACAGTATTGACTATTTACTTTTTGAAAAACTATTACAATCAGATGTGGAAAGCTATAAACAAGAGCACTAAACAGATAGAAGATAAACTATCAGAGATAGCCAAGATACTATGTAATTATAGATATGAGAGTAGTTACGTAGGTTTAATGGGAGGAAAAACAGGTGTAGCTTTGTTTTTATTCTATTACTATAAGTATACTAATAATACTGAGTATCTGGATAAAGCAAATGAGTTAATTTATGCTGATTTTGACTGTATAAATGAAGGTTTCAGAATACCTTCATATGCACAGGGTATTTCGGGTATCCTTTTTACTCTTTCTGTATTAAAAAAAGAGAAACTCATAAGTTTTAATAACGAGGAGGTTATAACACCTTTCTATCCATCATTACAAAGAATAATTGAAAAAGATTTTAGTAATGGTAATTACGATTACCTTCATGGAGCACTTGGTTATGGTATCAATTTTATAAAAAGAGAGGATAATACTGATATTTGCAACTATATTTTAGAAGAGCTTGAAAAAAGCGCAGAAGATTTTAATGAGAAAGGGGTTTCGTGGAAGTCTTCGAATCCAGTTACCGGACAAACAGGATATAATCTGAGTCTTTCTCATGGCATTTCAAGTATTATATACTTCCTGAGTAGTTTGTACATTAAAAGTTCTGATAAAGATAAAGTTTATAACCTGTTATCAAAAACTATAAAATACTTAAAGACTAATATTCAGCCTTTTGATAAAGTAGGATCGTATTTTCCTTCATGTGCTAATGATAATAATGAAACAGAGAAGAGTCGACTAGCATGGTGTTATGGAGACATGGGAATCGCTATATCGCTTTGGCAGGCTGGTAACAAAACAAACACACAGGAGTGGAAGAATCTTGCTGAGGAAATAATGCTATATTCAACAACTAGAAGAAATATTGATAGCGAATATGTTAAAGATTCAGGACTATGCCATGGCTCTAGTGGTTTAGGGCTAATATTTTCTCGTATGTATAACTATACTGGTATATCTGAGTTTAAAGAGGCTGCTAATTATTGGCTTAATATAACTATGGAATTTGCAAACAATGAAGATGGCTTAGCAGGTTTTAAAACGTTAAGGGCAGCAAATAGTTCTGACTATATTAATGACCCTTCTTTTCTTGAAGGAGTATCTGGTGTTGGACTATTTATGATATCAGCAACTTCAGATATAGAACCTGTTTGGGATACAACAATGTTGCTTAGTTAATAGGAATATAGAATTATCTGATCTGTTAGTTCTTCATTTTAACTATCTATTTAATAAAATGATCAACTATTTTCATGAATAGGCTTTTCATCCTTAATTTTTCACTCTATACCTTCTGCAACTCTAGCATAAAACTACTACCCTCGCCTACAGTGCTCTCTACAGATATATTTACACCATTCTTATTTGCAAACTCCTTACACAAAATAAGTCCTAAACCTGTACCCATCTCTTCGTTTGTGCCCTTTGTACTCTGGTTTTTATCTATCCTGAATATACTGTCAAGAATCTCAGGGGTCATGCCAATACCATTATCTTTTACACTTACCACTGCATTACCATTAATAATCTCACAAAGCAGCTCTACAGAACCATCAAACTCTGTAAATTTTATAGCATTATTAATAAGATTACTAAACACTATCTTCATTGTGTTTTTATCTATATTGGCATATACATCTCTATCAACATTATTTACTATGCTGATATTCTTTTTGGCTGCATTTGCAATATAGGGTAGCATACTCTCTTCTAAAAGGTTGTATATATTCAATCGCTCTCTCTCAATCTTTATCTCACCCTTCTGCGATCTTGCCCACGATAACAGATTCTCTAACAGATTATATGTATTGCGCGATGCATTATTTAGCTCAACAATCATCTTATATACAACATCGTCTGTAATACCTTTATATCTTTGTGTAAGAAGATCTGTCATTGCCAGTATTGAACCAAACGGATTCTTAAGGTCGTGCGCAATTATAGAGAAGAACTTATCTTTTGTTGCATTAGATAGTTCAAGTTTCTCATTCTGTACCTTAATAAGCTCGTTCATCTTTGCAAGTTCAATATTAGATTTACGCTTTATACGGAATCTGTTATAGAGAACAAATACAAAAACTATTGCAATAACAAAGAAACCGAGAAGGTAATAGAGAAGATAACGCTGATACCTTACCTCAAGCCCTTTAAGTTCATTCTCCGATTTTAATATACGGTTCTCTCTGCTCTTCTCTTTAAGGCTATACTTTGCCTCAATCTCTGCAATATCTCTCTTATTATTCTCGCTCATTATTGAGTCGTGCAGTGCAAAGCTCTCCTTATAGTAGTTAAGTGCCTTACTAAAATCACCAAAACTCTCATATATAGTACTATAATTTGATGCTGCAATCTTCTGTGTTTCCAGATCGTTATATAGTTTCGCCAACTCATTGCCCTTGGCATTATACTCCAGTGCTTTATTAGCATTTCCAAGCTGATACTCAATATCACACATTGTTACATAAGCAGGTGGCAGAATATCCTTAAGGTTAAGCTCCTCTGCAATTAACAGAGCTTTATCAAGATACTGTTTGGCAATCTTATACTCTAGCTCAATATGGTATAACTGTGATAATGCAAATAGTGCTCTGCACTCCAACTGCTCATTATTAATATCAACCGATAAGTTTAAGGCTTCAGTATAGTATCTCTCAGATGAATCTATAACTGATAGTTTATGGTATGCATTACCAATATTTATCTGCGTTTGAATTATACCAATCTTATTATTGGCACTAAGGAACACCTCAAGCGCTTCTGAATAGTACTTTATTGCAAGCTTGTACTCCTCGCTCCTGTTATGTATTAATCCTATATTATTTAGTGGCGACGATGTACGGTGTGCATTGCCCGTTGCACGTAGCAGATCAATAGTTTTCCTGAAATTTATAAGAGCCTCATTATACTCATATCTGCGCAGGCTCAGCAACCCCATGTTGTTATATACAAATGCCATATAAAGAGAGTCATTAAGTTTATCTGCCAACTCAATACTCTTTTTATAACTCTCTAAAGCTTCATCCTCGCGCGATTGTCTGTACTGTATAAGTCCCAGAATATTATACGATTTGTATATATCGCGCATATACCCCTCACTTTTAGCAAGGTTTATTGAAGCTATAATAACCTCTTCTGCCTCATCAAGCCTGAACTTATACATTAGTGCAATACCTTTAATCTGCATTCCTTCCAGCGCACCCATAATATATGGATGATCTAACGATTCGCTAACGGCAATGTCTGAATATTTTAATGTTGAGTCCTGATTAATAAGCCTGTAATTATCGGCAATCTTATTAAGGATATCAATACGCTCACGTCCTTTGGTCTTGTTTGCAACTATCTTTAAGGAGTCGATAGTTGATGCATTACACAATGCAGATATGTTTATGAAAATTACAGATAGAAGGATTCTAAAATTCATGCTCTTAATCTTAATACTGTCAAACACCCCAATAATACCCCTATAAATCTAAAATAATAATTTGTAATCATATTTAACGATATATAAGAATATTTGTTATCAAATATATTACTGCAAGTTAATAAAGAACTCCATACGGCATATATAAAAATGATGAAATGCCCCAAAGAATTTACGTATAGACATATAACAATACAACAAAAAACAGATTGTTTCTTTTTATCAGTATGTTACCTGCTCAATATAATTTGTAACAAATTTTGTTCATTTTGGATGAATGAAAAACCGGAGGTAAAATTGTTCTGAATACAACATTAAATGATACAGCTCTGTTCTGTTTTAAGTTATACAGATGAAACATCCATGACGATTAAATTTTAGACACACACGAGGATGATTATAAATGCGATTTGTCAGATGGAACTCGCATTTATAATCATCCTCGTGTGTCTGTGAATAACCATTCTCATGTTCGTTTCATCAGTATAAAACAATATTTATATAGTGAA
>DKJY01000002.1 GCA_002454955.1 Bacteroidales bacterium UBA6680 | reverse complement strand
CATGGTAATAAGTTTTCAATAACAATTACTGCCAACGATGGAGAGTTTGAGTACAGTCAGGATTTTGATCTGTATGTACCAACCCAGAGTCAGGGAACAGATATTATAGATATTAACGATGTATCAAATGCACGTGTTTATCCGAACCCGGTGGATGGTGTTCTGAATGTTAATATAAGTAATAGTTACAGAGGAGATGTTACTTTTAATCTATACAATTTAAGAGGTAATAAGATAAAACAACATAGAGTTACAAAGTATGATGATAATGTAGTTGGTGTTTTAAATATTGAGAATGTAACCCCGGGTGTTTATGTTCTTAAGGTAATGCAAGGTGCAAATTGTAGCACAATGCAGATAATTAAAAGGTAGTGTTTATGTAGTAGATACATCCGGAATAAGGCTACTCAGATATTGGGTAGCCTTTGTTGTTATAGTGTTGTAATATTCTGTATATTATATGTCTTTTAGGTAACCCATGAACTTCTCCATCGATTCAAACCCAACCTTTTTTCGTAAACGATATTTTGCAACCTCGGCACTTCTTGTTGAGATATTCATCTTTGATGCAATCTCCTTTACAGAGTAATTAAGCTTTAATAAGAAACAGAACTCCTCTTCGTTTTTGGTCAAATCAGGGAAGTGTGTCTTTATTCTGGTTCTAAGCTTAACAAAATTTTCTTCAATATTATTATGTTGATTACTTATATCTTTAAAGTATTTATCAAGACTATTGAGATGTTTTAGGTATAGCGCTTTATCCTCATCTTTTTTGCTGTGTTTTATCTGATGCAGATAATCTGTATTAAGTTCTTCTAAGTTTTTAATCCTTGATATTAACTGATGATGAGTCTGCTGCATCTGCTCAGAATAGTTGTATGCAAATGCTACTTTATCTTTTGATACGGTTAACTTCTTACTTAAACATTCTATCTCTTTCTCTTTGGCTATTAACAAATTCTCTCTTTTCTTTATATTTATAATATATGCAATAATAAAACTTAGTGTAATAAGTGCAAATAGTATTGTTTCATACAACCATATGTTTTTATAGATGTTATCAGGTATCTTTTTTATTGTATCTGAGTTTAGCTCTTTTAATGACTCTTTTATATATGCATCATGAATAAAGTTGTTTGTATTATTTATATGTGTACTATCACTATAGTGTTTATACAGAACTAGGTTTCTGTATAGCCCATCAATATTATTGTTCTGGTATGCCTTATTTGCAATATTCAGATATAATGAACTTACCTGATGGAAATTTTTGGCTCGTTTGCAATAGTATAGAGTACTATCAATATAACCACTTCTTTTTATATTGACCGCCTGTTTAAGGTATAGACTATAAAGGTTATAGTAGTATATAGACATAACTCTACTATCGTTATAATCAAGATTATCAGGATTAATCTGCTCATATATACTAACAGCTTTGTAAGGATCTCCAAGTTTGTTGTAAACAGCAGCCATATTTACAGCCTTTGTAACAGATATATTACCACTGTTTAATTTTTTGTCAATATCAAACGACAATTTAAAGAAGGTGTAAGCCATATTATAATTACTCTGCATAAAATATATCTTACCCTTATTGTTGTAATTAACAGCAATTCTTACAGAATCTTGTAGCTTACTGTTAATAAAAAGAGCTGAATCAGCAAAAGCCAGTGCTTTATCAAAGTAATTTGCTCTTGCATGCACTATAGCCTTGAAATTAAACAGTCGAGCCCTCTCTTTTAAATCCTTATTACGATTCAACAATTGCTCAGCTTTGTGTATATACCTGCTTGTAAGTTCGTAATTACCAATCTTATCATTTACTCTGGCTAATGCACTGTAGGTTCTCACCATATTTAGTGAGTCTGTAAAATTTAAGAGTTGAATTGCTTTTAAGTACCTTTGTTCAGCCAACTTAAGCAGATTAGATTGCTCTAATATTTTACCGATAAATAGTAGATTAATACCTATCTCTGAATTGTTATCTGTCTTTTCAAACTCTTTGCTTGATAATATAATAACCTGCATAGACTTAACAGCAGAATCGATATTTAACAGATGCTCTGCCTCTTCTCTTAGAAAAACCCCTCTATTGTAGCTATTTAATGTGGCAAATATGTTTCTTTTTGTACTATCAGTAAAAAAATACTCATCCTCTTTGTGTGAATTAAAATAGTTATTGGCTTTAGATTCGTTGACGAACAATCCGGATATGAGAATTATTAACAATGTACAGAGTGATAATATACGCATAGAAAAATTTTTCTGCTAATATAAAACTATATCATGCTTTGCAGGTTATCATAAATGACTATATCAGCCAGATGATGTAGTGTTACTGCATCTTTGCTGTAGGTTTGTTGTACCCGTATATCGTACTAAACATAAAGGTTAACCATACATTTGTCTTCATAGTTTCCAATAGAAATCACATTTCAATTGATACAATTTTTAACATAATCTAAGTACAGATGAAGAAATTTTACCTATTAATTACTTGTTCATTAATTATGCTGAATGCAGCCATGGTTAATGCACAAAGATCTACCAACGAACTTAATATTAAATATCGGTTATGGCTTGATACATTAAAAGCTCATAACGGAGGAGAGAACTGGGATATTAAAAGTGTTGACGAGTTGCTTAACAGAAGTACATCTCCGTATTGGGTTAAACAGACAGATAGAAAAAATTATTTTGATATACCAGAAGGGACAACCATAGGAGACTATACACAAGCACGACGATGTGTTATGTTAAAGAGAGCCGATTTAAGTAACAATAATCTTACTGGTATTTTGTCAAATAGCCCCATTTACAGATGGATGGTCAACGGAACGTCAATAGAGAGCGGTATATTCTCGGTTCATACGCAGTTTTTATTTAGCTATAATAAGCTAACAGATGTTACTGCAGATATACTACATGGTGAGGTATCAAGCAGAATGTGTCCGGTTCTGGCATTTGATCATAATCAACTTACCGGATTTAACCCACTCTATAGAAGCGGAGATATAAGCCTAAATGCTTACGGAGCGGATAGTGTATGGCTTAATAATAATAAATTGTCAAAGTATATAAACGATTGGGAACAGGCAGGACGAGGATTATGGTTTATAAAATCCAAAGTGAAGTTCTTGCGTATGGAGAATAACCTGTACAATTTTCAGGAGATGAAGAAGTTGTATGATATGGTTGAGAAGCGGGTAAATATGAAGACCAAAGTAAATGGAAAGATGATATCATACAGAGATCCTGATTTTAGATTCACTTACTCTCCTCAGTTGCCACTGGGCGATGCTGTATCAGACCAGCATCTGAATGCCGGAGATAATATCAATCTGCAATTCTCGTTACCAGACCCAAATAATAAATATATATGGGAGCTGAATGGTAAAGAGATACCTCTGTCTGATGGTAAAAACTTTATTGATCAGATAAAAGATAACAGAGCCGGAATGTATCGTTGTAAAGTAACAAATACCAATTTGCCAGAGCTGACAATATATTCAAAAGCACATATGGTATTTATGAATAAAGCCGGGAATAGTGCACCTACAGGCTTTAATATTAATAATACAAAAGCATTACCAAACTCGCCACAATGGTCTGTAATAGGAGAGTTTGGAGGAGAGGATCCTGACAATGATAAACTATATTTCCGTTTGATTGACCATGAAGGCGATAATGCCGATTTTCGTATAATTGATGGTAATACGCTTGTATCATCTACCATTCTGTTTGAGTGGAGCTATAAAACAGAATATACCATCAGGGTACAAGCGTACGATATATATGGAGGAACGCTTGATAAAGAGATTACAATAACACGTGGAGAGGCTACGTCACCAGTTCCAACAGGGGTAAGGCTTAGTAATAAAACAATTGATGAAAATAAAGTAGGCGATGTTGGTGAGTTTAAACTATCGGGAGTAGAGACTTCAGATTTCAAGTTCCAGCTTAATGAAGAGAAAGATAATAGATTCTTTACAGTTGCGGGAATAACACTTAAAACAAAGATTGGCTTAAATTACGAGAAACAACGTTTTTATACAGTGAGAGTAAAGGCAATTAATGGCGATGTATCAATTACAAAAGATTTTGTTATTGAGGCGCTTAACATAAACGATGCTCCGGGAAATCTACTTCTTACCTCAAATGAGATTCAGATTGGTAAAGATCCTGGTACACTTATAGGAATATTGGTAGGAACTGATGATGATCCGGATGATACTGATTTTACCTATTCAACAATATCAGAGAACTTTATTATAAAGAATAAGAATCAGCTGCAGAGTAAAAAGAGATTTACACGTGCAGATATTGGAACCTTAAAAATAAAGGTTAAGGTAAAAGACGATGAGGATGCAGAGAGCGAATATAATCTGGATATTAATGTAGTTGATAACCCTGATCCATCAGAGGCAAGAGTAGTTCTTGATAACTATATAGTTTCAGAGAATATAACAGGAAAGGTTGGTAACCTGTCGGTAAATCAGGGAGGCGATTTTGAGTATGTACTTGTTTCAGGTGAGGGCTCAGTTAATAACGATATGTTTGAAATAATCGGGAATGAACTTAAAATAAAAGAGTCAGTGAATTACGAAGTTGTACAACAACTAAATATACGAGTAAAGGCAGGTGATGATATTGAGACAGCTATTGATATTACTGTAGAGAATGTAAACGAAGCTCCAACAGTTATAGGTTTAACAAACTTTATAGTTATGCCTGACTGGGGTGTTGGAACAGAGATATCAACAATAGTTTTTGGCGATGAAGACACAGGTAAAGGATTGTTTACACTGGGTAGTGATGGCGACAATAGTTACTTTACAATAGATCAGAATATTTTGAAACTTAACAAGGAGATTGGCGACCATGGTAATAAGTTTGCAATAACAATTACTGCCAACGATGGAGAGTTTGAGTACAGTCAAGAGTTTGATCTGTACGTACCAACCCAGAGTCAGGGAACAGATATTATAGATATTAACGATGTATCAAGTGCACGTGCTTATCCAAATCCTGTAGATGGTGTTCTGAATGTTAATATCAGTAATAGCTACAGAGGTGATGTAAAGCTTGATATATATAGCCTGAGTGGTTTTAAAGTAATACAAAAGAGATTATTAAAACATAACGATGAGATAACAGAAACTGTCAATATTTCAGATCTGCCTTCGGGAGTTTATGTTTTAAGGATAAATCAGGGGGATCAACAAAGTGCTGTGCAGATTATAAAACGATAGTGTTTATTGTAGTTAGTTCATTCTTTGTAGAGGTTATACCAATACCTGGTGTAACCTCTTTTAAAAAGTTGAAGCTAAGAATTAGTAAAAACCTTCGTCACATATGAGAATGATTAAACATATAACCATACTAAAATCAGGTAAAGAGCTGAAGTTTCAATCCTGAATAATAGATCACCTTTCCGGGCTGCCCAGTATTCAGGGTAGCCTTTTTTATTTTAAATATTCAGTAGATTTCATATGTTTATCTTTCTTTTCAATGGTCATATGGAACTCGCATTAAGATTGCCTTTGTGTACTAGTAAACTCTTTCTCATGCTCCGTTTCATATCGTAAGATTAATCTAAATACTTTTAAGGTACTCCATAAATTTATCCATTGAATCAAATTCAAATTTTTTGCGTAACCTATATTTGATCATCTCTACACTACGCGGAGATATATTCATTTTTAACGCAATCTCCTTAACAGGATAATCAAGCTTAAGGAAGAAGCAAGCCTCTGTTTCTCGTTTTGTTAAATCTGGGAAATGAAGTTTTAATCTTGCCTTTATTTCAACGTAGTTATCTTTAAAATTATCCTGAGTTGTTAATATTGTATCAAAAGTCTTGTCTAATAGTGTACAATACTCTTCTAATTCTGAATGACTAATAATTTTATTTGCCTTTACCTTGTTAATATATGATGAGTTTCCGCTTTTAAGTTGCTCTATTTTTATTATTAAAGTGTTAAACACCTGCTGCAACTGTTCTGAAAAACAGTATGCAACATTTGCTTTTTCGGTTGACAAATTTAATTTACTACTGTAGCGTTCTAACTCCTGTTGTTTTAACAAAATAAGCCTCTTTTTATCTCTGTATCTCAGTGTATATATTGTAGTTATAAAGATTAAAAGAGATATTAAAACTATTATTATCAGTAATTTTGATCTGTTTTTTCTCTTTAAACTAACCAGTTCAGATTTTATATTTCTTGAAGATGAATTTAGCTGTTTTAATATCTCCTGAACCTTAATATTGTTTATGTATCTATTATTCTCATTAATATATAAGCTATCCTGATAATGTTTGGATAATATTTGATATTCATACAGCTTCTCAATATTGCCATTCTTATAAAAGTTATTACTTAAAGTTTGATATATGGAGCTGACTATATCAAATTTTCTGGCTTTTTTACAATATAGCAGAGCACTATCAGCAAGTATAGTAATATCTTTTGTAGTTGAATTATCTAAACGAAAAGCAAACAGATTGTAATACAAAATTGCCATAACTCTACTATTACTATAATCAAGTTTTTCGTTTAATATTTGATCATACAACTTTTCAGCATCATGTAATTTGCCCAATTCTTGTAGTGATGCTGCTAAGTTTATGGCTTTAATTATGGGTATTCTGCTGTTATCATATTTCAGCTCAAGATCATATCCGGCACGGAAATACTTATAAGATAGCTGATAGTTTTTTTGACCAAAAAATATCTTCCCTTTTGTGGTATAATTTACAGATAAAGCCAAACTATCATAGCTTGTTTTGTTTATAAGTATGGCAGAATCAATGGTATTAATAGCTTTATTATAAAGTTTAGCTCTTGCGTAAAATATGGCTTTAAAATTTAATAGTTTGGCAGCCTCTTTAGAGTGTAATTTAATGTTTAATAAGTTCTGAGCTTTAATTATGTATTGTTCGGCTAAATTAAATTTATTTACTTTTGCCTTAACCCTTGCTATTGATATATATGCTTTAACCAAATTTAAGGAATCTGTTGAAGGAAAATTATTCAATGCCTTCAAATACTTCTCCTCAGATATATTAATCAGGTTAGAGTGCTCATATAAATCGCCAATAAGTAGATAATTCACACCAAGCTCACCATTATAGTCTGTCTTCTCAAGTTCACTATTTGACAATAATATGCTTTGTAAGCTGAGTATTATTGAATCTGATTTTTTAAAGTGCTGTGCTTTCTCTCTTAACAGAATTCCTTTCTCAAGACTCGTAAGTATTTTAAATTTATTCCAGTCATCAATGTCTTTAAACAGATATGCGTTATTCTTATTCAATAAGAAATTATTATCCTGATTTTGTTCTGTAGAGAATGCCAAAAAGTATATAACACAAAATAAAATAACTAGAATTAGCCTATTCATCATATTGTTGTTTTTGTGCAAATATATTAAGATTTATATGTAGATGATCTTATCGTAATTGATACTAGTACTATTGTAGCATAACTATGACAATGTTGTAGTATGTTGGTCTGTTAGTATTTATATAGCTACTTATAATTTTGTTGTAATCTAATTGTCATAACTCACTGTTACTATTTCTCAATATTAAAAGAAACCACTTTGTGATATAAACAGGTGTTTCTATAAGTAAAGAGTGTATAACCAGTGAGCTATTGATTTATCAGAGATCAACAATTTTTATAACAATCAAAAACAATTTTTATGAAAAGAACTGTTACCATTTCGGCACTGATCTTCTTAATAATTTCATGTGCTTACGGTCAAGATCCAAAACCATCTGATGGCAGAAGAATTAATATAAAGCTTTATGAGCTTTGGGATCATCTTAAGGAGCATCTTGATGGCGATAATTGGATACATAAAGATCTTAATACTTTGTATGATGCTACCAAGGATGATACTACTGCAACACCCAGGTTAGAGAGAGAAGACTATTACGGAACTACAATGCAGATGGAAATTGATATTAGTGTACAGAGAAGACCTTTCTCTTTTGTTGTTTTCGATTTATCTAATAATGGGCTTAAAGGGAAAATATTAAATGACTCTATCTGGACTTGGGAAAAAGATAATGTAGCCTGGACAGATATAGGAACTCGTTTCTATTACAAAACCGATTTTCTGTTTAGTTACAATGAAATTGATGAGATTACAGCTCCCCTAACAATGGGAAATGCAGGAAATTTCTTTGGATGTGGTAAACTATATTTAGACCATAACAATTTAACCAGATTTGAACCAATAGCCTATTCAACAAAAAAAGGTGCAAAGTATTTTAATGGAGCGCTTGATATCAGGCTTAACAATAATTATTTATATGATGTCCCTGAGACATGGAAAACACAATCTTGTGATCAAAATATTCAGATAATAAGTGCAAATGCTACTGTTTTCCGTATCGAAAATAACTTATTAAATTTTAAACACCTTATAGATATTAATAATAATATACACCATAAAATACCTGAAAAGTATTGGAAAGAAGGTTTTGAACCAGTTTATGGACCTCAACGCCCTTTAGGAGATTCTGTTGATGAACAAACATATAATCAGGGGCAACAGGTTAACTTAAATTTCTCTTTATCGCATAGTAAAAACGATTATATATGGGAGCTTAATGGTGAAGAAGTACCGTTGTCTGATTCAAAAAACTACGCCTTTACTTTGAGTCCTGAATCTGCAGGTGTATATAGATGTAAAGTTACCAATCAGGAGCTACCGGGTATAGAACTATACAGCAAAGATATGGCTGTTTTCATGAATAAAAATGGAAATCAATCAGTAAATGATTTTAACTTAAGTAATGCTAAAGCCTTGGCATTTGCACCACAATGGTCTATAATAGGTGACTTTTTTGGAGACGACCCTGACGGCGACGAATTATACTATCGATTAACTGATTGCGAAGGTGATAATGCCTGTTTTAGGATACAGGATGGAGCTACTTTAGTTAGTTCTACAATTCTGTTTGAACACTCATTTAAGACGGAATATAATATTACAGTTGAAGCATATGATATTTATGGTGGTAAGTGTCAGAAAAGCTTCTCTATTACAATAGGAGAGAGTAGTGAACCTACACCTAAAGGAATGAATTTAAGCAATAATACCATTGAAGAAGGAAAGATTGCTAAGGTTGGAGAGTTCTCTCTTATTGGTGTAGAGACCTCCGATTATACCTTTGAGCTACCAAACTATAAAGATAATCAGTATTTCAGATTAGAAGGGAATAAACTTTATACTAAAATAGCATTGAATTATGAGTTGCAACGAGAGTATAAAATTAGAGTTAAGGCAAGTAAAGGAGAGATATTTACTACAAAAAATTATATTGTTTTAACAACTGATACAAACGATGCTCCGGGGAATATAGCCATAACTGAAGATGAAATTGAGATTAATCAATCTGCTGGTAAATACCTGGGAACTATCGTAGCTACAGACGACGACGATGAGGATGTATTCTTTAACTATAAATTATCAGAGAATGAATTTTTTGTATTAAAAGATAAGGATAAGCTTTATACTAAACGTAGGTTTACAGTAAACGATATTGGGAAAGCACCCTTGAATATTGAAGTAGAGAGCTATGGAGTTAAGCTTTACAATAAAAAATTAAAATATCATAGACATAAGAAAAAAGAACTCTCTTTAGAGATAGATATTGTTCCAGTACAGAATGTCGAGAATATGATTTATCTGGAAAATTCTAATATAGAGGAGAACTATAAAGGACTTGTTGGTAAACTAAAACATGGTGATGGTAAAATCAGATCTTATGAATTGATTTCTGGCGAAGGGTCAGAGTCTAATAATCATTTTGAGATTAAAGGAGATGAACTGTTTTTAAAAGAAGCTTTAGATCATGAAACTTCAAGTACAGTGAGAGTTCGTGTCAAATCAGAGGAGACTATAACTATATTATCTTTATATGTAAGTAACATAAACGAAGCCCCAACAGTTATAGGTTTAACAAACTTTATAGTTATTCCTGATTGGGGTGTTGGAACAGAGATAGCAACAATAGTTCTTGGCGATGAAGACACGGGTAAAGGATTGTTTACACTGGGTAGTGATGGCGACAATAGTTACTTTACAATAGATCAGAACATCCTGAAACTTAACAAGGAGATTGGCGACCATGGTAATAAGTTTTCAATAA
>DKJY01000082.1 GCA_002454955.1 Bacteroidales bacterium UBA6680 | reverse complement strand
TTCTCATGCTTCGTTTCATCTGTTTATAATTGTTTTTTATTTGCCAGATGGAACTCGCATTTATAATCATCCTCGTGTGTGTGAAAACTCTTTCTCATGCTTTATAAATGCGAGTTCCATCTGGCAAATAAAAAAACTGAAGGATAAATTTTGAACAATTTCTTGACTTCATAATTACAGACTACTACTGCCAAAAAACTTAAATAAATGAACAAACCTCTTAATGCCATTTGGAATGATCTCTGCTCTTTATATTCGCAAAACAATAATATAACAGATACATTATGGTCTGAAATAGAGTCAGCATATACAGCAAAAGGGAGATATTACCACACACTTCTGCATATTGGTCATTTAACATCGCTGATAAACAATCATAAAAATCATGTTAACAATATTAATGCACTGCTGTTTGCAGCGTTCTATCACGATATTGTTTATGATACAGCCAGTAACAATAACGAGAAGTTAAGCGCAGAAACAGCAAAAGAGAGATTAGCAAAAATTGGTGTGGATAACGACACTGTAAAACTGTGTTACAACACAATTATTGCAACCACAAACCACAAAAAAACTGCCAGCAACGATACCAATATATTTCTGGACACCGATCTTGCCATTTTAGGACAGGAACAGAGTGTATATACTGAGTATACAAATCTTATAAGATTAGAGTATGCAATGTATACTGATAAAGATTATATTGATGGCAGACTAAAACATCTGAAAGATCTGCTTACAAGAGACTCTATATATCATACAAGTATTTTCAACTATAAATATCAGGACAAAGCTATTGAGAATATAAAACAAGAAATAGAACTTTTAAAAGGTATAAAAATATAACAAGAACAACATGAGAAACAATGTTAAGACACTAATATCGGTAATTATACTACTGGTTTCTGCCTGCTATGCCTGTGCACAGGATACAATAATAATTAAAGAGACAGGTGAGCTACCAAAATACAGCGGCGAGAGCATTGCAAAAGATATGGCAGAAGCTTTAGATATGCCGGAATACTGCATGAAAAACTTTAGTAGCGGAAAAGTTGTTTTAACATTTAAAGTTGATACAACAGGACATATTAAGGATACTGAAGTTATAAAATCTGTTGATCCTTATGCCGACGCGGCAGCTGCCAAAGCTTTAAAATCACTCAAAAACTGGATTCCGGGAACATACAATGGCAGGAAGTATGCATATACAATGAAGTTCCCAATAAACTTTACAAATGCAAAAAAATATAAATCAAGAAAAACCAAACAGATCAGCTATAAAGATATCACTGTTAAGTATCCTAAAAAATGGAAAAATTTAAGCGACAGCACAAAGATACATCTGTCAACAAAGATGTTTGGAAGTGGTAGTTTTTTGATGATGCGTAAGATGGAAAATCATGAAACACTTAAGGGAATTGTGTTAGATTTTAAAGAGAAAGGTCTTATATTCTCAGATATTATAAACCAAATATCTGTAAATAACTACAGTGCAATATCTATAAACGGAAAATTCAATACAAAAAACTTAGAACGTTTAACATCTCCATATCTTGCTTGTGCTATTCAGGTTAACTCAGATAACCAACGATATTTTATTATAGCTTGTTACTTTAAAGACAAAGAGTACAAAAGCAGAAGAGACATATCATTCATACTAGAATCTTTAAAAATAGATAATTAGCAACAGGTTATTTAACTCCTTGCACAATCAGCAATGATTATAAAGATGATATTAATCACCATATAGGTATTTTTACCTATAAAATATCTTTTTTCATCTTCTTTCTGTTTAACTTGTTACTAATAACTAAAAAAGATTTTAGATATGAGTAATTTAAGTTACGATCAGATTATTTTTAAAGCCTCTCACAACTCATATGAAAGAGATGAGAGCCTTTCAGAACAGTTAACATTTAATATCAACAACCCTTCTGATGGGGGCTGTATGGCAGTTGAGTTTGATATATGGCGACACTCGTCAAGTTATATTCCGGGCGAAAGTATAAGCGACGAATACTTTACCGTGGCGCATGTTACACCAGGTAACGATAAATTGTCAAATTACCTTAACCAGCTACTGATATGGCATAACAACAATACAAACCACTATCCTGTGCTTATCTATCTTGATATAAAAAGCTCAAATAATGGGTACAGCAATTTTCACGACGAGATTGACACATACCTGAAGTGTTACTTCAGTGAGGAGGTTATCTATAAACCAGGTAACCTGTTCATTGATCCATCTAAATCGTTATGCGAGAATGTTGTTAATTACGGATGGCCAGATATAGACTCTATTGATATGAGAGGTAAGTTTATATTCTGCTTAAGTGGTAACGAAGAATGGAAAACAGAGTATGCCAATAACAATATTAAAAAGAGATACTGCTTTAGTGATCAGAACAGATCAGACAACGATCCTAATGTAAAACCTCCTGTAGAAGGAAATTTTGTATTCTTTAATTTCCATATATACAATAGTCATAAAGACGTATGGATGAACACCATACCTCCGTTTACCGATAAAAGATTGATTACAAGAACATATCTGTCTAACTCAGAGAAGAACTGGAACAACTGTATAGAGGCAAATGTAACAGCCATTGCTACAGATAAAATCAGTAACCACGATTGGGCAAAGGTGAGTAACAATAATGTATATCGTAAAAAAACAGGTATATCAAACAGATCATCATTAAAAAAAGAGAGAGCAACAACAGTATAACCATACTTTAGTGGTTAAAGTAATGCATACCATACATATACCGGGTTACACACATGTATAACCCGGTATTTATTTTATACAGCTTCAACCTTTTGAACAACCAGAATATCAACCTTCTGGTCATGTCCTCCGGTAACATCAACAGTAGAGTTTACAACGCCTATAGGATCAGAGACACATGTATATGAACTTGTTGCAGCACTAAACGGATGATTCCAACTTATCTTTACGGGAGTGTTGTCCTCATTCTGCATTTTATAAACTATACTACCTTTAGGTCCAATCTTAGCACCTGTTCTGTTTCCTACTTTAAGCACACCAATTGTTCCTTTCGGAATCTTTTTTGTTGGTGATTGATTAAATTTACCATGTGTTAACTTTTTCTTACTCTCATCGAGTATCCAATCATAATCGGTATTGTTAATGATTGAAATTTTTGCATTTCTACCCATAATTAAATTCTTTAATTAAAAACCTTAAGTATCATACATAAGGTACCAAATAAGTATCACAAAAAATATTTCAATATATATCAGCTATTTATGTCATAATAAATCTAATCAGTAGCTAACAATTAATCATTTATATTATATTTAAGGTTCAAAATATCGCCATGAAACAGACAAAACTCGAAGTTTGTGCATATACACTTCAGTCGGCTATAAATGCTCAGAAAGGCGGAGCATACAGGGTTGAACTGTGCGATAATATGCCCGAAGGAGGCACAACACCCAGTGCTGCAACAATTGCTCTTGCCAGAAAATATCTTAACATTAAACTAAACATTATAATAAGACCCAGAGGTGGCGATTTTTGTTACTCTCCTCTTGAGTTTGAGAGCATTAAAGAGGATATAATAATTACCAAAGGATTAGGTGTAAATGGAGTTGTTATTGGCATGCTCACACCAGATGGCAACATAGATACAAAAAAAACAGCGGAGTTAATAAAGATAGCTTCACCACTTGATGTAACATTTCACAGAGCCATTGATATGAGTTCTGATATTATAGAATCTACAAAGATATTAGCAGATTTAGGTGTTAACAGAATCCTGACATCGGGCGGACATAAAACTGCATACGAAGGAAAAGAGGTTATTAAGCAGATGAACAATATTGCAGGCAACAACACCATAATTATGCCCGGATGCGGTATTACCCCAAACAATGTAAAAGAGATTATTGACTACACACAAACATCTGAAGTTCACTGCTCTGCAAAACACTATATAAGAGGTAAAATGAGATACGAGAACCCCAACATATCTATGGGAGGCGACTCAAATAACAATGAATACAACATCCTTGAAACATCAATAGATACCGTAAAAACCATTATTGAGATACTAGACAAACCTTAATTAATAAAATCCTATGCAAAAGATTAAACTATTACTTGCCATTGCCGCTATAGTATTTGCCTCCTGCAAAAACAACAGCGGTTTCATAACCAAAAGCGAATATAAAGATAAGGTGCTAAAGAAGTTTGAGCAGCGACGTGTAATGTGTAAGAATCGCGATACCGAACTGTTTGGTGTTCTGAACAGCAACATAACAGACAGCGAAAAAGAGGCTCTTAAGTTTCTGTATGCCTATATGCCACTGTGCGATCTTGCCGATTACAATGGAAATTTCTTCCTGAAACAGGTCAGAGCTTCGTTTAAAGCAAAGAATACCTTTAGCTGGGGGAAAAATATACCAGAAGATATATTCCGCCATTTTGTATTGCCCTACCGTGTTAATAATGAGAATCTGGATACAGCACGTATTGTATTCATGAACGAGTTAAAAGACAGAGTTATTAACATGGATATGTATCATGCTGCACTTGAGGTTAACCATTGGTGTCACGAAAAGGTTAACTACCAACCTACCGATATTAGAACAAGCGCCCCTTTAAGCACTGTAAGAACATCGTACGGTCGTTGTGGCGAGGAGTCTACATTTACAGTAACAGCACTAAGGTCTGTTGGCATTCCTGCACGTCAGGTTTATACCCCACGTTGGGCTCATTGCGATGATAATCATGCATGGGTTGAGGTTTGGGTAGATGGCAGATGGTACTACATGGGTGCCTGCGAACCGGAGCCTGAACTAAATATGGCATGGTTTACAGAACCTGCCCGCAGAGCAATGATTGTTCACACCAAAGTATTTGGCGATTACGATACCAATAGCGAGGTTGTAAAAAAAGAGGATAACTACACAGAGATAAACACTATTGAGAACTATGCCGAGACAAAGAACACCGTTGTAAAGGTTGTTGATAACGATGGTAATGCGTTAAACAATGTTGTTGTAGATTTTGGTATCTACAACTACGCAGAATTCTATCCGGCAGTATCTAAGAAAACCAACAGCAAAGGTTTAGCCTCATTAACATCGGGCATTGGCGATATGCAGGTATGGGCTCATAACAAAAATTCATATGCCAAAACTATTGTAGAGGCCAATAACAGAGATACTGTTACCCTGATCATTAATCAAAACAATAAGTACGATATAACATCAAAAGGCACAATAAATCCTCCGGCAGAACTAATCCCTTATAAGCTGGAGAATAAAGATATTACCGAACACAAAAAGAGACTTAAAGATGAGGATGATATCAGAAACAGATACCGATCTACATTTATAAGCGAAAAAGATACCGAGAAAGAGGCTGTTGAGATGGAGATAGACAGCAAATTGCTATACACTATCTTAAAGAGCAGTGAGGGTAATTGGAAGAATATTCTGAACTTTATTAAAAATACCGATTATCGTAACAGAAGTTATGCTATTGCACTGTTAAACAATATATCTGAGAAAGATCTAAGAGATATAAAGTTAAGCACACTGAACAGCCATCTGTTTGAAACACTTACTGAGTGCAACGAGAATGAGTATAGCAGCAGCAGTATATTTGCAAAGTATATATTGAATCCGCGTATTAAGAATGAGATGATAGTAAACTATCGTCATAACCTTAAGCAATACTATATAAATGAGCAGAAGACAAACAGAGACGAGACCATATTTGCTATTAAAGACAGAATAAACAATGATATTAAAATAAATGAGAGCGATAACTATTACCGATTACCAATAACACCACTTGGTGTTCATAGTCTTAAGATATCAAACAGAGAGTCGCGCGATATATACTTTGTAGCAGTATGTCGTAGTCTGGGTGTTCCTGCAAGATTAAATCCAACAGATAAGAAACCACAATATTACAATGGCGAAGAATGGATGAATGTTATATTTGAGCAGCAAAACAGTACACAACCAGAAAAGGGAGCTGTTGTTCTTAACAGACAAAACAGCAATAACTCTTCTGAACCTAAATATCGCACCCATTTTTCTATTGCAAAGCTGTCAGACAACAGATATAACACATTAGATTTTGGCTGGGATACTCCACTAAGTGAAATGCCTGACAAGATAGATCTCCCAACAGGTAATTACAGGTTATTAACATCAAACAGAAGAAATGACGGAACTGTATTCACAAAAACAGAGCTATTTAGCATAGATAAGGATAAGGTAAGCGAGGTAACTTTTGAGATTCCTGAGTATAAACATATAAACAGATCGTACGGAACTATTAACAACAACATGACATTCTCATTAAACGCAACAGATATTAATCTTAACAAAGTGGTTGATATGAATAAAACAACTGCACTATGTTGGATTGATCCTGGTACAGAACCTACAAAACATACACTGATAGAGATATCGGATATGAAGAGTGAGTTTGAGAAATGGGATGGTAATATTGTCTTTATTCTTCCGGAAAACATGACTGTTAACGATATAAATAAGGATATAACAGATAACCTTCCGGGTAATTGCGTATTTGTTAACGATAACAAATACAGTAGCTATAAAAATATAGCAAAGGTTATTAATTCAGACTACACAATAAACACTCCGTTTGTAGCAGTGATAACAGAAAAGAACAACATATCAACTGTAACATCAGGATATAGAATTGGTATAGGAGATATACTGATAAAATCGTTAAATAATCTGTACTAAAATTAAATATAACAGGCATTGTTGGTAATATACAACAGTGCCTGTTTACACACATATAACTCTCTTATATTCTGAAATAAATAGCCCAAAAAGGACTACAAAACATAAGCCCGGAAACAGAACGATATAAAAGTGAGCCGCCATTAACAGATGATAACTTTTCTGTTTTACTTTTCAATATAACGCTAATTGCCTATATTGTGCTACCATTTATTAAACTACCCTTATTAATGAATAAACTAATAATAGGCATTCTGCGCGAAACAAAGATGCCACCCGATCATCGTACGCCACTGTCACCTGCTCAGGCTGTAGAGCTTAAGCAACGGCATCAGCATATAGAGATATACATACAGCCCTGTAAATACAGATGTTACGAAGATGAGGAGTATGAGTATCTGGGGATACCCGTTAAAGAAGATCTTAGCAACTGCGACATATTACTAGGTATTAAAGAGGTAGATCCGGAAACACTTATTCCGCAAAAAACATATCTGTTCTTTGCACATGTAGCAAAAGAGCAGCCTCACAACAGAGAGTTATTAAAGAACATTATCAGAAAACAGATAACCCTTATTGATTATGAGTTTCTTAAAAACGAACACAATAAAAGGGTTGTAGCCTTTGGGCGATGGGCCGGAATGATTGGAGCATATAAAGCACTACGGGCAAGAGGTATCAGAACCGATTATTTTAAGCTAAAACCAGCTTTTGCATGCCACGATCTGGATGAGATGTGGGCTGGTTTACAACTCATAAAACTAAAACCTGATCTTAAAATAATTATTACCGGCGAAGGGCGTGCTGCACATGGTGCAATGGAGACACTTATGGAGGCTGGTGTAACAGAAGTATCGCCAGAGGAGTTCCTGAATAAAAAACATAGCAGACCTGTTGTTGCAATGCTTAACCCGTCACACTATGCAAAGCACAAATCTCTGTCGGTATTTAGCTACAACGATTATAAGGTTCATCCGGTAGATTATATTCCTGCCATGAAACCATATACACATGAGTGCGATATATTAATTGCTTGTCATTATTGGGATCCTAAAGCTCCTGTAA
The DNA here is from genome assembly GCA_002454955.1 of Bacteroidales bacterium UBA6680. Classification (GTDB taxonomy): domain Bacteria; phylum Bacteroidota; class Bacteroidia; order Bacteroidales; family UBA6680; genus UBA6680. The sequence continues at coordinate 2,937 of DKJY01000082.1, read as the reverse complement.
TGTTCACAAAAGAGGATGTAAGAGAGCCCAACTTCAGAATATCGGTTATTGCTGATGTTACATGCGATACACCTGGTGCTATCCCTACAACTCTCAGAGCATCTACTATAGCGGAGTCGTTTTATGGATACAACCCTGTTACAGAGAAGGAAGAGGTTGCGTTTACGAATCCGAAAAACATTACTGTTATGGCTGTTGATAACCTGCCCAGCGAGTTACCCCGGAGCTCTTCAAAAGATTTTGGCAAGGCTCTTATTAATCATGTTATGGACTCACTTATAATGAACCCAAACACCGATATGATTAATGAAGCAACAATAACTACCAAAAGAGGATTAACTGATAAGTTCAGTTATCTTAAAGCATTTACCAGAAAGAAAAAATAGCCCACAAATATACAATATACTGCAACCAACCAAACGAGCCGGAATATTATTAACATTCCGGCTCGTTGCTTTTACAATATAAGGTTATCAAATATCTACTCCAGGTTAGATGCAACCTGCGGCTGCGACAACAGCTCCTCAAATATCGTCCACAATTTATCTTCTGATCCTTCTTCGGCACCTGCTCTCTGCATATATCTCTTTACCATATCCTGACCATAGTTATAGTTAATTATATAACTCTTATTAGCCTTTATAAAAGCAAAACTCTTTTTTGTTGCCTCAGGTGTTCTCAAACTATATTTAGATAACCATGCTACAGCCTCATCCTCTGTCATCTCGCCACTAAAATATTTTCTGGCTGCCTCATTACGGCTATAACTCAACTCATGCGACAGTTCCAGTATCTTATAGTATCTCTCTGCAAGATCCGGATCTATACCGGCTAAAGGAAACAGTATCTCCTTCTCAAAAGCTAATCTGTCAGCAGGAGGAAAACATACATTTATTCCGTAATTAGCTGTACCTTCAGCAATAAACGATTGTGGACTATATAGTGGATAAACACAATACTCAACCCATCCTCTCTCTCTGTATAGTTTTGTCTCAAGCAGTGCATTATATACATGATGTCCCGGATATCCTTCATGACAAGCCAGATCTATTGCTCTGCTTATTGCCATTGGTCTGTCGGTATTAACCTGTATAAGACTATATGAATTACCTTTGTACCAGTTATAAGCACCCCATACCTGATCTTTAACGTACTCTACGGTAAAGTTTTCGTTAGCTGGCAGTTTAATATATTTTAATGTTCGCTTACGTGCCTCATTAATAGCCGTCTGAAAAACAGTATCAAGTCTATCTTCCGGTATAATAAACTGCTTATTAAACTCTGTAAGTCTTGTCAGCAGATCACCCTCGCCCGGAACAACACTCTCTAAATTGGCTTTTATATTATCAAAATGTTCCTCGCTATAGTGAGGTGCAACAGCATCGTAAAGTAATTTACTCTCCTCATCAAACGTAAGTTTCTTGCCATTCAATATATCAAGTCTTGCACCTACAGCACCTATCTGTGTAGCTAAATATTTATATCGTAGTTTTGTAATTTTATCAGCCTTGTCATCATCTGATTCTATACTCTTTACAGCATTTAATAGTCGTGTCTGTTCAGTTTTAAGCTGCTCATAAGGCAAAACTGTTTGTTTTGTCTCTGTACGCCAATCTTCTGGTCCATAATATGCATCCACATACCATTTATCGTACTTACCAACCTCTAATACAAGTTTTACATAATCCTCAGCAACCATATCAATAGTTGTTTTCTGGCTCTCTACACAACCAAACAAAACTGTTGCAGCAACAAAAAGTAATATTTGTCTCATAACCTATTATATTTATCTATTAAGATTTCTGAAAGATATGTAAATGATATTAAAACACCGTTTTATTTGAAATAGATTATAAAAAGAGAACGAAAGAAAGGGAATAATAGTTTGATATACACACCTACTATATTTTTACAATAGGTTGGTTTATCCTAAAAACATACCCGTAATAAAACCCCTTAAACAAGGGCTTACAAGAAATATTAGTTACATTTGTTAGAACAATAAACCAACTTTATTTATTGGTTAAAAAACTGAATTGGTTGGTTTATTGTGATGTTAGAGGTCAGTAAAGAAGCGACCTACATAAGCAAATAAGATATGGGAATAGATTTTGAAATAATTAAGAGATATTTAAAGATATTTCAGGAAAACGAAAGACATTTGATTAATACAATTGAACTTTTTGAAAGATTGGAATATGATTCTGATAACCAAAAAGATTGTCAAGAAGCATATCACTATTTACATCTGCTTAACGACCAAGGACTGATTGATTGTATTCATGATAAAAAAGAGCTTGGATTTATTTTATTAGGAAACGGAGCAATTAATTTGCGTGTTACTGATTTCAGATTAACTCACCTAGGACATCAAACATATGAAGCAATGAATTCAAGTAAAATATGGAGCAAAATAAATGGAGTGATTTCAAAACTTGGTGATTCTGGACTAAAACAGATTCCTTCTCTAGCAGTAAAAATGATAATGGAAAATATATAATTATGAGCTTATCTGAAAAATTGACTCGAATATTGAAGTCTAAGACGGACTTGACAGAAGAGCAACTTGATTCAATGACTGAACGTGAAGGTTGGGCAATTGTTTATTCTCTTAGACCAGAATCTTCAAAGAAGGAATATAAAGTTGAAGTATGTTTTACAGGATTTTCACCTGCTACCAAAAAAGAATTGATTCAAATCGCAGAAGATAATGATATTCACGTTGCTAAAAGCGTGACTAAAGGATTGATGTTTTTATGTTGTGGAGAGAATGCAGGACCATCAAAAATGGCGAAAGCTGAAAAGCAAGGAGTAAAACTAATTGACAAAGATGAATTCTATAAAATATTAGAAACAGGAGAAATACCGAACCGCTAATAGAGTAGACGGACGTGAGCTATAGAGCCCACGTTGCGCCTCAATGTCATTAAGTTAAGA
>DKJY01000147.1 GCA_002454955.1 Bacteroidales bacterium UBA6680 | reverse complement strand
CTCTTTTGCTGCTCCGTTCACCGGAGTAAGCCCCAACAACCTGTTTTTAGGTCTATTGCCCATTATAGTAATAGTCGTTGCGACGTTGCGTGCAACGTCGCCACAGAAGCCACAGAATCCACAGAATCCCCTGAAGCCTGCAACATCGCCAGCAGAATCCACAGAATCCAGCAGAAACCCCTGAATCCTGCAACGTCGCAACAGGAAAAACACCACCACTGTAACCTCAAATATTACCAAATAACACAATGCAGAAAAATGCAGATAACAGACCAATAGCAACCAAAACACTTTGTAAAAACACTTCGTTTTACCTTGTCACGCTCCAAAACCGGAGTGAAAGAAAGTACACCCTTTCGGGTATGACCAGTGTTGATAAACATTACAAGTTATCAACAAAAATGTTAAAAATCATCTGTTAATAGCAACAGATACAGGTGGATAGTTCTTTTGAGGTAAAAATGTTAATAACTCCGGAAACAGAAACTGAAAAGCCGGAAAAAAAAATTGACAACATTGACAATAGGAAGTGTTGATTGTAATATGTTTCTTTACAGACCAGAATTATAAAAAGTATTTATGAAAACATATAGTTTGTTGTTATTACCTTCTGTTATAGATGTTGGTTTTTAATGATATATCTGGCACAGTTATTGGGATGCCGGATAATTAGATAATATATATAGGATTAAATTGTAACACCCCGTATGGTTTTAGATGTATAAAAACATCTTTTTTGTTACCCTGAACTACTCCAATATATATCATATAAACATTTAAATGAACAGTATACTATGCTTAATTAACATGCATGTGCGTGATTAATAGGCGTATGTACTTATGCGTATAGTAAATAAATATATAAATTAATGAAACGAATAACACTTATTGGCTTAATGTTACTGCTGTTAACAGTAACGTATGGTCAGTTAAACAAGCCGTTAGAGGCACCGGATATTACCCCGGCATTGCCAAACGAGGCAGCATTTAAAAAGTATATAGATAACCCTGTAAATCACAATACAGGAATACCGCAGATTAGTATCCCTTTATATACTATTCAGAGCGGACCGCTAACTGTACCTGTAAGTTTAAGTTATCATGCCGGAGGAATAAAGGTAGATGAGATAGCAACAAGTGTAGGTTTGGGCTGGGTTCTGAATGCCGGAGGTATGGTATCACGCTCAGTAAGAGGAAATCCTGATGAAGATGGACAGAGAGGATTTATAAATGAAGACAAAACTGTTAGTTATGTTAAAAGTCAGTTTAATAATGTTGTGGGACTCCAGAATATATTTAATTCTGCAATGAATGGAGAACATGATTTTGAATCAGATGAGTATACATTTAACTTTCCGGGATACTCCGGGCGTTTCTACTATAGTCAGGAGGAGAAACGATTTTTTATGCAACCGTGGCGCGATGATATATCAATAGAACAGATATATGATCCTACTCATACTGCCTCATTAACGGGTTGGATATTTACAGATGCTAACGGGACAAAATACTATTTTGGTGTAAAATCAAAGAGTAGCACAATAGATGATGTTGTATCAAATACAGTTCAGTTTGATAAACCAGTTATTGAAGATCTTGGTTCTGAGAAAATGTCAGGATCTTTAAATAGTCCTCCTCCTAATTATGCATCAAGCTGGATGTTATTGAAGATTGAGAGTGCAGATAAAGAGCATGTTATTGAGTTTAACTACCGTAAATTTGAGAATGGTAAAGGAGCAGTATCCTACTCAATGATATCAGGAGAGATAAAAAAACATAAAGGTAGTCAAGAAATAGTAGCGAGTGACAATGGTGAACAAACTAATAATGATGCTGATGCTGCTAAAAATACATGGTATAGAACATATATAAACAGAAAGTGTTTTCAGAATGAGATATCGGAGATAAAGTTTAAACATGGATCTGTAACATTTGACTATCAGACAGATCGTCAGGATCTGCAAGGCGGTCAGACTATGGATGCTGTTACAATAAACACAATTCAGAATGGTAGTACTGTAGTTGATAAAACATATAGATTTGGTTATAATTATTTTGAATCTCCAAATATAAGTACTCCTCTTCCTGAAGGTATTGATGAATCTGTTGAATTCAGGAGAAAGAGATTAAAACTTGATTATATAACAGAGAGATCATCAACCAATATAAAAGGAGAGAAGTGGGCATTTGAGTACAATACAGAGTGCGGTCTGCCAGATAGATTATCATTAGCACGTGATCTGTGGGGGTATTATAACTATAAACATAATAATAACTCACTGATAACACCTGTGGTAGGTGGTATCGCAATATTGTATGATGGTCTTAGATCAGACAGAAGCCCTTATGAATACACTACTAAAGCGTGGGTATTGAAATCTGTAATAAACCCAATGGGTGGTAAAACAACATATAATTACGAAAATAATAGAGTAAAAAGACGGTATATAGACAATTTGATTTATGAAGAACCATATAGCTATGGCTTTACCAATGCACCGGAGAATCTGCTTCCTTATCCTGATGGGAGTATCTATTCACCAGATGGAGAGCATATGCCATTTTATACTGATACAATGATAATTGAAGGAGTTAAACCTGCAAATGTTGTTATAAACTCAGATATAAGTAATCACCTTGCAGATATTCATAATGAAGGAGGTGTAGATAAACCAGGCCCTGCTGTAGCTTCAATTAGGGACTATATTGTAAAGATGAACTGTATTGAATTATCCGGGACATATTCCGGTATGGAGTCTAATTTTTCATATATAATTCCTCACGGATGGAAAAATCACACAATGAAGTTACCTCCGGGAAAGTATGTATTTAGTGCATTTGAACATATTGAGACAGGTGATTTTGGAGTGTTTTTAGGGATGACACTATATAAAAAACCCGAAGGAGTAGAGATAACAGAAGATGTTTTAGCCGGAGGGTTAAGAGTGGCATCTATTGTAAGTGAATCAGATAATAACAAGATAGAGAAGCGTTACTACTATCCATTAGGTGCAAATGCTATAAGTAATTATAATAATTTGATTTCCCGTTATGTAAGGATTGGACAAACTGTGTTTGTATACTATTGTGCCGATTCAAATAGCTTTAACTATAAAAACAGCTCTGTAGGAAATAATATATATTACAGAAAGGTTATTGAGGAGCTTAAAGATAGCTGTAGGAATGAGTATGAATATTCATGGTCACCAAATTCAGACCAAACAGGAGAATTAGTGTGCCCGTCAGTTGATTACGGATATCAAAGAGGCAGGTTGCGTTATGAGAGGCAGTATCAGTATAAAAACGGAGAGTATGTTAAGGTTAGAGAGATAGAGAATAATTATATATACAGTTATATTAATAAGACTATTAGTAATATACGATTTGAAGCCCCTATTGTACCGTCAACTGTTTCCGGAATATCAAATCTAGATGCAGGAGGATTTGCCGAAGGTGGTACAAATACTTATGTTAAAGATGTTTATAATGTTAAAATAGCAAACGGATGGTTGTCAAAATCGATAGAGAGAAATTTCTATGATAATGATACTATAGTAACCACCACCGACTATAAATACGATAATGCAAAGAGGTTTATCAGTAAAAAGGAGGTAACCACAGATAACAGTGCACCATTTACAGAGATGTACTACTACCTGTTCGATTTTGAAAATGCAGGAAATGAATCATTCAACCTGGAAGAGAAAAAGGAGAACAATATAGTGTCGCCTGTAATAAAGAGTCTTGTATATAACAACAATGTACTAATAGGCGGACATGTAAAGAGACTGAATAAGTTTGGTCAGCCTTTAGAGATGTATATGCTTAAAAATAAAAATGGCTTAGATGGTAACCATAACATAGATCTGATACTTCAACCGGAATATTACGATCTTAAACATGAGTTTGGTTATGTAGATAACTCATCAAGAGTAAAGTGGCGCAGATCAAATGGAGTAGAGACATCTTATCTGTGGGGATATAAAAACACACTGCCAGTATTAAAAGCCGATGGATTATCATATAGTGATCTTAAATCGGCAATAGAGAGCAGAGGAAAGAGTGTTGAGTGGATAAATACAACAATAGCAGCAGATGAACAGACCGTTAATAACCATTTTAATGATCTAAGAGATATGTTGCCAAATGCACAGATAACGTCATATAACTATAAACCAAACAGAGGTATAACACGTGTTACAGATGCGAACAAAAGCTCAACAAAATATCTTTACGATACCTTTGGCAGATTAGAACGTGTACTTGATAATGATGATAACATACTAAAGAGCAATAGTTACCACTATGCTGAAGAGGGGGTAAATATATCGCTTACAAATAATATAGGAGGTACAGTAACATACGATAAATCTAAGATATACTATACCGGACAACCAGTTACATTTACAGTTCATCCGGATGAATACCATGTGTTAGAAGCCCTTTATGTTAATGACAATAACGTTGGTAATGCATTAAGTTATACTCTATCATCGGTTAATGAGGGGTGCAAGGTAAGAGCACAATTTATACCTAACTACTACACGGTAAATACCAATCCTGGATCTGGCGGAACGGTATCACCCAGCGGAGATGTAAAGATAATAAGAGGAGAGAGTAAGGTATTTACCATTACCCCTGATGCCAGCTCAAAGGTAAAAAGGGTATATGCAAATGGTTCTGTAGTTATAGATAATCAGGCAATAGGCGGTTTTAATCCTGCTCCATTTACAAACGGAACAATGCAATATACAGTAAGCAATATGAGTTCAGACATATCACTAAATGTAGAGTTTGAACCAAAGAAATATGCTACAACCACAACCATAACAGGAATGGGCGACTCAAATCAGCAATCGCCGATATCGTATCTTGATCATGGCAGCAGTTATACCTGGAACTTTACCGATCAGGAGGTTGCAACCTTTGTAAAACTTATAGTTAATGGCAGTATGGTAGTTGGAAACTCATACACTGCAAATAATATTCAGCAAAACATGAATATTGAGGTAGTATATAAAGTAAAACCAGTTACCGGACATATTGTAGATCAGATAGGCAGAGCTATAGCCGGAGTTAAAGTAGTGGTGTTTAAAAAAGAACATGCTTTAGGCGGAGGTATATCTAAGGAGATAAAGGAGACAGTATATACCGATGCATCAGGTAACTTTGCACTTACAGGAAGTTACCCTGCTGATTATAGCCATAATGATGATCAATTATATATAGAGGTGTCAAGGGTAAATACATCGTTTGCTGTTTCTGAACAGAATCTGTCAAATGTAAGATCATACAGCTTTACAGGTAAGGTAAACTACGTATCGCCAGCCACGGTTGTTGTAGACGAAGGCGGAACCATTGGACAGACTAAACAACTACAGGCAAATGGAAACTGGACAGTTACAGAGAAGACCTCATGGATAAGACTGTCTGCAACAAGTGGTACGGGTGATGCATCAATAGCAGTAACCTGCGACCCTAACCGTAGTACAGAGTCAAGAAGCGGATATTTCCTTATAAAGGTAGGAGCAGATACCCTACGTGTGAATGTAGCCCAAAAAGGTATTGAGATAATTGTTATACCACCGGGAGATGAGTTTGAAAACCCGATACTTAACTAATGGGTTTTTGATACGATTGTAATTGATAAAAAGACAATTAAGATATATAAATATGAAACGAAGCATGAGGATGATTATGATGCTGAGTTTCATATGACAATTGAAAATAAAAAACAGGAAAATGAAACAAACAATATATATAATAGTGCTATGCCTGTTAAGAGGTATAGCATTGCAAACAGAGGTTATGGCAGCTGAGCCACCTCAGCTATTCTTCTCAGAATATATAGAGGGGTCAGGTCACAACAAAGCACTTGAGATATATAACGCCGGAACAACATCTGTAAACCTATCGGCATATACAATAAAGAAGGATGTAAACGGGAATGGTAAGTTTACCGAAGGCTTTAGCCTTGAAGGAGTGTTGGCACCCAAAAGTACATTTGTTGTAGTAAATGCAGAAGCAGAATCGGCATTTGTATCAAAATCGGATATGCAGACCAACAATATCTGTATGACCTTTAACGGAAACGATATGCTTAAACTGTACCATAACGGTGTAGCAATAGATAGTATCGGATCTCGTGGCGGCAGTAACTTTGGTAAAGATGTAACCCTTGTAAACAGTCGCGGACTGAATCAGGATATAAAAGGGCGATGGTTAAAACTACCAAAGAACTACACCGGTCAGCTGGGAGTTCATGACATTACAGTACTTCCAAAACTAATAATATCAGAGTATCAGGAAGGAAACGGATACAACAAAAGTATTGAGATAACGAACCTTGGTATAGCCAACTGCGAAATAAAAAACATAGTAATACAGCGCGACTATAATGGCGATAACGACTTTTTATACTCATACAGTCCTGAAAAGAGCGGAGTACTTGAGATAGAGGGAACGATAGTAATACGTAACAGTAAAGCAACAGGTAACAGAGATGAATTTATAACAACCAACAACACCGTTGTAAACTTTAATGGCGACGATCAGATACGTATATTATACCGAGGAATAGAGACCGACAGATTAGGCTCAGCCGAGCCTGGTAGCTTTGCAAAGGATAAACTGTTAACCCGCAAAAGTGATGTAACTCAGGGATTACCTGGACACAGAGACTACTATGGCAGTGAGTGGGTAGAGCAACCGGATATAAATTCAATACTTACCCTTGGGGAGCATATGGAGAAGGGAGCTATTGATTTTCAGCCAGTAATGTTCTCGCGCAATAAGAACTATATTGCCAGCTATGTACCAAAAACAGCAACAAAGAGCCTTAATAAAGATGGAGCAGATCCGTCAAAAGTATCAGTAAATGTAGCCTATGTAGATGGTCTGGGACTAACAATACAGAAGAGTAGTGTAGCGGCCTCGGTTTCAGGAAAAGATATTGTAGTACCAGTAGAGTACGATTCACTTGGTCGCGAAGCAAAAAAGTATCTGCCATATGTAAGCTCAAAAGGCAACGGAAGTATAGACAACGACCAGTTTAAGAATCAAAAGAGTTTCTATCTTGATTCAGATTTGGTTCAGGAGGTAACAGATTTTCCGTTTGCAGAGACAAGATTTGACAGATCGCCACTAAACCGTGTAACCAAACAGGGCGCACCTGGAGAGGCCTGGCAACCACAGGATAACGATAACGACCATACAGTTAAATATGGTTACGGATCAAATGAGGCAGATAAGATATTCAGATTTACGGTAGACCTTAATAGCGGAGATTTAATATGTAAGGATTACTATAAGAAATCAACGTTGTTTATATCAACAGTAGAGGATGAGAACAACAAAGGTTTAACCATAGAGTATAAAAACAGACTTGGTCAGGTTGTACTAAAAAGAAGTATACTGTCAGGCTCAGAAGATGCCGATACATACTATGTATATGACGACTACGGTCTGCTGCGTTATGTACTATCGCCAAAAGCTACAAAACAGATAAATGATGCATTTACAAATAGCGATCCGGATATAGAGATATCAAGTACTGATTCCTTTATAAAAGAGTTGTGTTACTACTACAGCTACGACAACTCCGAACGGATGATAACCAAGCAGCTGCCGGGAGCAGAACCTATATATATGGTATATGATAAGTACGATAGGCTTGTAATGACTCAGGATGGTGAGCAGCGCAAAAACAACAGATGGTTATATACAAAGTACGACGGATTTCACCGTCCGGTACAGACAGGAATGTACAATGCAGATACAGACATTAGCCAGCAGGATATGCAGAGCGAGGTAGATGCGAATAGTAATGTGTTTGAGGAGTGTAATAACGGAATATACACCAATAACAGTTTTCCGCAAAACAATACAGTACTCTATACAGAGACAATCTACGACAGATACTACCCTGTAAAATTTGGCGATGTAGCCTTTAACACAATATATGATATAGATGGTTATAGTGGCAGTTATAATACATTGGTTAAGGGACAGATAACCTATACAAAAGTAAGAGTACTTGATGCTTCAGAGAATAGAGCAAATGACAAATGGACAGAGGTTGCAAACTACTACGATGATAAGTATCGTGTAATACAGACTGTATCAAAAACTGTTGTTCCGGGTGGCAAAACATTTACAGAGACAGCGGGAAGCAACTATAGCTTTACCGGACGTGTAGAGAACACAATATATGTTCATCAGCTAAACGGAAAAGATGCAATTGTTGTAAAACAGCGTAA
>DKJY01000148.1 GCA_002454955.1 Bacteroidales bacterium UBA6680 | reverse complement strand
GAATCTCACTTTTTGTTATTGCGCCTTCAAGCTTTTGGTAGGTTCGCAATAGTCTGTCGGCATGATCGTACTCATTACGCTGTTTTACAACAATTGCATCTTTTCCGTTTAGCTGATGAACATATATTGTGTTCTCCACACGTCCGGTAAAGCTATAGTTGCTTCCCGCTGTCTCTGTAAATGTTTTGCCATCTGGTAACACTGTTCTTGATACTGTCTGTATCATTCTGTATTTATCATCGTAATAATTAACTGCCACAGACCATTTGTCGTTTAACCTGTTCTTCGATGCATCAAGTACTCTTACCTTTGTATATGTTACCTGACCTTTAATACTCTGGTTAAAGTTGCCACTGTAACGGTCTATATCATACCTGCTGTCAAACGCCAATGCAGTGAACTTAGCCGGATAGTACTCATCATATATTGTCTCTGTATATAAAACTGTATTGTTTTGCGGAAAACAGTTGTTTGTATACACTCCGTTATTACACACCTCATACATATTATTATTTGCATCTACCTCACCACGCATCTGTTCTTGTGATAGTTTTGATGTTGCTGTGTAAATTCCTGTCTGTACAGGGCGGTTAAATCTGTCGTATTTTGTATATAACCAGTTTTTGTTTTTGCGCTGCTCGCCATCCTGTGTCATAACAAGACGATCGTACTTATCATATACCATATATACAGGTTTTGTTCCTGGTAGCTGTTTAAATATCATTCGTTTATGTTCATCGTAACTATAGCAGTAGCATAACTCTTTAATAATATTATCATTATATGATAGGTTTATGTTTGGAGTGTCTGATCCGGTTGTACTTATAAGCTCTTTTGTCGCTTTAGGACTTATTACATAACATAGCAAACCAAAATAGTCATAAACATAATATGTGTAAATGCACTCTTTGTCGTTTAGTTTGCTTGTTTTTAGAATAGTTTTACCCAGAAAGTCAACATACTCACGTGTAGAGTTTTTGTTATTCTCGTCGGTTACTTCTGTTACTTTTAAAGTTTTATCTGTGCAGTATTTGTTGCATATCAGATTACCTTCATCATCTGTTTCAAAAAGGAATATGTTTTCGTTTTTATTTGTAAGATATCTATATTTTATAGTATGATCATTGTCTTTATCCTGCGGTTGCCAAACCTCTCCCGGAGCACCTTGCTTGGTCATACGATTTAATGGAGAGCCGTCAAATATTGTTTTAGAAAAAGGGTAGTTTGTTACATCGTGTACTTTTGTGGGATCTTTATAGTATTTAGACTGATTTGATACTGCCGATGTGGCTATTGTACCGGTTCCAATATCAGAAACATAAGGAAGATATTTTTTTGCCTGACGCCCTACAGCATCATATTCGATAGGTGTAATTATATCTTTACCAGATACAGATGCAGCTACATCTATCTTCTGCTTGGCACGTCCTAACCCATCAATGTACGTAACAGTTACAGATGTTTCTGATGGATCTAAGTTGTTTTTATCAATATACTTAGTTGCCTTTCTGGGAGTGTATGTTGAAATATAGTTTTTGCTGCGTGATAATGATATTTTCTCAAACTCTATATTTCTCTTTTTATGTTCTGCAAGAGTAAGGATTGAGTTAATATCTGTTTCAGAAACCCACTCTTCAGATAAATAGTTTCTGTGTCCGGTTAAACCTTGCGTGATATCAGGTTTACGAATAAGCAGTTTGTCTTTTGCAAAGTTTCCCGGCTCGGCAGATCCTAATCTGTCGGTCTCTATACCTCTGTACAGGATACGTATCTGATCGTTTCCGTTAAAGTTAAGAACTGTATTGTTGGTTGTTATAAATTCATCTCTGTTACCTGTTGCTTTACTGTTACGTATTACTATGGTTCCGTCTATCTCAAGTACTCCGCTCTTTTCAGGGGTATATGAGTATAAAAAGTCGTTATCGCCGTTGTAATCGCGTTGTATTACAATGTTGTTGATATCGCAATTGGCTATGCCAAGGTTGGTTATCTCAATACTTTTGTTGTATCCGTTACCCTCCTGATATTCTGATATTATTAGTTTGGGTTGTACGGTTATATCATGAACTCCAAGCTGACCAATATAATCTTTTGGCAGTTTAAGCCATCTGTCTTTTATATCCTGATCCAATCCGCGACTGCTTACAAGGGTTACATCTTTACCAAAGTTACTGCCTCCACGCACTCCTATACTGTCTATTGCCACGCCATTGTGGTATAGTTTAAGCATATCGTTTCCGTTAAAGGTCATACAGCTACTGTTTGTTTGTAGATTGGCCTTTGTTATAAGTTGAGAACTCGCCTCTGAATTAACAATAACGTATGTGCTTTTTGCCGATATTGTTCCGGTTAACTGCAATGTGTTACCAAAAACACCATTTCCGTTTACATCTTTTTTTATTGTATATGCCGACATGTTTACTGCTGTTGCTCCGGCATTGTATATCTCAAGTGCTTTATTATGACCAGAGCCCTCTATATATTCTGAGAAGAATAGCTGAGATTGTTGTTGTGCATTAATGTTAGTTACTGCTACATATAATCCAATAAGGATCATTAGCAGAAAGGGTATCTTCTTCATGATGTTATTAATAGTTTAAGAATGAAAGAATACAAAGAAAAACAATATTGCTTATTGTTACAACTCCTGATGTGAAATTTTTTTATTGGTTGTGAAAAGAGATTCTTTTACGGAGTCTCTATCCACTCTTTTGTATTGGAATTGTATATAAAGGAGTTGTCAAAACCAATGTTAAAGTATACAATATACTTTGTACTATCTATCAGTTCATAATAAGGGCAGGTTCCTGTACTCTCTTTAATGTTTAAGTCTGTTATAGTTTTTGGGAGCTTGTTATACTGTTGTTTGTATTCTTCTACTTTCTTAATTAATATACTACCCTGTTTTATATATGAGTTTGTATTTGATATTATCAGATATGTTATTGAACCAATTGAGGTAAGTGTTAAAACGGAAATTGTAATTATAATTTTTCTCACAGTTTATTAGTTATGAATAGTTTTAGTTCTTTAAATAAACTCATCTTCAATTATCAAAAAGCTGTCAGATTCCGAATCATACGGCGGAACTAATACTGTAGAGTCTAACTTTTTTAATTTTAAATTATTAGTGGTTTCAATTTTATATGTTGCTCTGAATAATTCCGGGTTTATTAGCGGTATAGTTCCTGAACTAATAAGGTATTCATTATATCTCTTTATATTCATGGCAAGAGTATTTCTGCAGCTATCTTTTATAAATAGATTGTGCCCACTGCTTTCAGGATAATCTACAATAACAATATTCCTATTGCACGCTTTAAAGTAGTACATATTGGTTGTATCATTCTCATATATATTTCCATTGTAATGTTCAGAAGTAGTGAAGTAATAGTTATTCTTAATTGTAAATAGAACATCATCTTCCTGTTTAAAGAATTTTATAAAATAGAATATGTTGTTAGTATTTATTCTGCTGAAGTTATCAGTAGACTCTATTGAATCTATAAATTCTTTAATAACATTGCTTAGTTTAGGGTTTATATCACTGAACTCTACTTTATAACTGATAGATCTGTTAGTACTACAGGCATATACTATAATGACTGAGATTATAGTAATATAGAGGTATTTCTTTATAATTGTTTTAATCATTTTATGAATGACTGAAGAGTAAATAATAAAAAAGGAAGAACATGTTGCTCCTCCTTTTTGCTTTTACCTTATCTCTGTTTCCTACTTCATATTAAGCAGGTAATCGTTATACTCTTTCATATATGCTCTGTAGCGTAGCAATCTGGACATCGCATATCTCTCTTCTGATGAATGTATGTACTTTGCTGCAAACTTAAGAGCCTTTAAACGGTCAACGTCCATATTTAGCTTCTCAACAAGTCCGGCAATCTGATCTGGTGTATAGTTATGCTTATCAATAAGCTTTTTAATAGTCTCAAGTTTTTCTGAGTTAAAACCAATTGCGCTAACCATTTTTACATGGTGCATATATTCTCTGTCAGAAACAGTGTTTGTTACCGGGTAGTTATTGTCAACATCAAACATATCAGGGTTCACAGGATCTTCCATATGCTCCTGATCTCTGTCGTCATGCAGAATAACCTCTTCGTTATTTTGTTTTATCTTTCTATTTATCATATCTTTTGCCTGAGTGTTATGGTACAGCTTAATAGCAAGAGACATTCTTGTAAACAGATCGTATACCTTAAAATAGTTACCTTTATCTTTTACATTTTTATAAGCTTTACGAGCAATCTTGTAACGCTTAACCTCATTCTTAAAAGTTGAACATAGCTCTATAAGCTCAGATGATGAAATCTTTCTGCTTACTACATAGTTCATTGCTTTATTAAATTTTCTCTGTTTTTTATCTACGGCAGCTTTTTTATGATTCTTCTTTATATGTCCGTCTCCGTACCTAACAGCTGGTTGTGCAAATACTCCCAGACACATTACAAACATTAATACAGATAGTAATAGGCTTCTCATAATATGATTGTTTAAATGTTAATATTCTGTATGCAAATGTACCAAAACATGTGCCAAAAACAATTATAAAAAAATATGATAGAGGTAATGTATTTGTGATCAGTGTTATATAAAGTAGATTGTGATATCTGCTATAAACAAAAATAGGAGACCTTTAAAAGATCTCCTATTCTCAGTAGCGAGAGGCGGGCTTGAACCGCCGACCTCATGATTATGAATCATGCGCTCTAACCAGCTGAGCTACCTCGCCATAGTTTTGCGTGTGCAAATATAGGCTATTTTTCCTGTTTTCCTAAAAATATCTGTACCAAAATTTCATTTTGTTTTGGTACAATAAAAAAAGAGAAAGCTGTAATAACTTTCTCTTTTTCAGTAGCGAGAGGCGGGCTTGAACCGCCGACCTCATGATTATGAATCATGCGCTCTAACCAGCTGAGCTACCTCGCCATTCCGTTTTAGCGAGTGCAAATATAGATCATTTTTGTTTGCTTGCAAATAAAAATGTGAAAAAAAGTTTCGTCACCAGATATACTCGTATTGCCTGTAAATAGTGGTTTTTAATCTAAATACTTTAGTATAATAATGTTAAAGATATAGTGCAATATCTTTTGTATTGTGATTTTTTATATCTTGTAGCCTGTTTATTTTTTTGAATACAATCCGGATGAAGAAAAAAATAGAGCTGGAATATACTTTTAGATGTTCAAGAAAGATTTTATTTAGTAGGTTGAGTACTGATTATGGTCTTGCGGAGTGGTTTGCCGACGATGTTGTTGCTGAAAAAAATGTGTTCTCTTTTATTTGGGAGGATTTTGAGCAGAAAGCAAAACTACTTGAGAAAAAGGAGAACGACTATATAAAGTTTCAGTGGGAAGATGATGATGATGATGATTTTTTTGAATTCAGAATAGTTAGTGATGAAGTAACAAATGAGCAGGCACTTCTTATTATTGATTTTGTTCACGATTACGAAGAGGATGATAGTGTTGAATTGTGGAATGCTCAAATCTCAGAATTAAGACACTCTTTGGGAGTGTGATTTCTTTTCTTTACCAATCTACTTTTGCTTATATTTGCCCACAATATAATTCTGTGTTGTAATACAGAATAGCGTTGTTTTAATTTAATAGAGTATTACTGTATTTTGTAGTTAATAATTGTTAATTAATTATTAACTATTGATAAAAGGAACTATTGTTGCATTGCAAGTATTTGCAAACACTTACATTATATGAATATTATCCTAAATGTTAAGTTCTATATAATATTAGAAGAGTTTCATCTGACTTTTGAAAAGAAAAATAAACGGATGAAACGCGAAGCATGAGAATGATTATAATGCGAGTTCTATATGACCTTTAAATGACAAATTTAGACGAATGAAGAAAATAGATAGATTTATTATAAAATCATTTGCAGGACCGTTAGTGATGACATTCTTTATAACACTAATGGTTTTGCTGTTACAGTTTTTATGGAAATATATTGATGATCTTGTAGGTAAAGATCTTGGCTTCTCTGTATTGGCAGAGATGATAATGTATGTAACAGCTGGTCTTATTCCAATGAGTTTACCATTGGCAAATATGCTTGCCGCACTTATGACATTTGGTAACTTAGGTGAACATTTTGAACTTACAGCAATTAAGGCCGCGGGTGTATCGCTTCAGCGTATGATGCGTCCGTTATTTATTATCTCATTCTCTATTAGTATAGGTGCATTTTTGTACTCTAACTATGTTATGCCATATACAAATCTTAAGATGCGTACGCTGATTTATTCTATACAGCAACAACGACCCGAGCTACAGCTTAAAGAGGGAGCCTTTACAAGTCTTGAGGGTTTTAATATTCGTATTGGTAAAAAGAATAAAGAGACAGGGTTAATGCACGATATAATGGTGTATGATCACAGAGAAAATAAAGGAAATGGTCAGGTAACAGTTGCAGATTCAGGTTATCTTAAGATGACAGATGATAAACAGTACCTGGTATTAACACTGTTTAGTGGTGCTATATATGAAGAGATGCCTAAGGATGGTGATAGGCGTAAAGCTATTGACAGACGAACCTATCCTCAACGGATAGACAGGTTTAAAAGGCAGGATTTTCAGATAGAACTGAAAGGTTTTGGTCTTAACAGAAAGGACGAGAGTATATTCAAGGCTAGTAGTGAGATGTTGAATATGGATCAGCTTATTGTTGTACAGGATTCGGTAGATAATGAGTTTCAGAAACGTAAAGATGGTTTTAGAGATAACCTGTTGCGAATAAACTATATGTCGAAGATGAAACCTGATAGTATATATGAAGAGAAGCGAGTATTGGTAAATCTTGATACTGTACTTGTTGCTGCTGCACTTTATGACAGGACAAGAATATTTGAAGCCGCACTATCTGATGCACGTGGGGTAAAGAGTAATATAACCACAAAAATAAGTGAGTATAAGAGATGGACAGAACGAGTAAACAGATATGGTATTGAGTGGCACAGAAAAATAGTATTGTCATTGGGGTGTTTTATCTTTTTCTTTATTGGTGCGCCTTTAGGAGCTATTATACGTAAAGGAGGAATGGGGATGCCTGTGGTTATATCTGTAATATTCTTTATTATGTACTATATAATATCACTATCAACAGAGAAGATGGCTCGTAAGGGTTCGTTAACTGTAGCAGAAGGTATGTGGGTAGCATCTTTGGTTCTTCTTCCAATAGGTCTGTTCCTTACGTATAAAGCAACAAGTGATTCGGGGCTTTTTAAAGCAGAGATATATAAAAAGATGTTTACCAAAGTAATTAAACTATTCAAGAGGTAAAGTGTTACTTACAGGTAATATTACCAAAAGCATACAGCTTTTTCAAAATCAAATTATAACTTTGCAGAGTTAATACTGAAAAAAATAACAAAATGGCTGAAAGTCAATATAACAAAGAGTTTAAGCTAAATACAATAGATGAAGCCTTAGAGGATCTTCGTAACGGTAAAGTTATTATTGTAGTAGATGATGAGGACAGAGAGAACGAGGGAGACTTTGTTGTTGCTGCAGAGACCGTAACACCTGAGATCGTTAACTTTATGGCTCGCTACGGAAGAGGACTTATTTGTGCTCCGCTTCCTCCATCTCGTTGTAAAGAGCTTGATCTGGAGCTTATGGTAGGAACCAATACAGCTCTTCATGAAACTCCGTTTACTGTATCAGTTGACCTGAATGGGCATGGTTGTACTACCGGTATATCGGCCAGCGACAGAGCAAAAACAATTCAGGCACTGGTTAATGATGATACAAAACCAGAAGATCTGGGACGTCCAGGACATATATTCCCGCTTAGAGCAAAAGAGAAAGGTGTACTGCGCAGAGCAGGACATACAGAGGCTGTTGTTGATCTTACACGTTTGGCTGGTCTTAAGCCTGGTGGTGCTCTTGTTGAGATTCTTAACGAGGATGGTACAATGGCACGTATGCCTGAACTTATGGTTATAGCAGAAAAGTTTGATCTTAAAATAATATCTATAGCAGATCTTATTAAGTACAGACTTAAGCAGGAGACAATTATTGATGTTGGACAGAAGGTTAAGATGCCAACTGATTTTGGTAACTTTAAACTAATACCTTTCCGTCAGAAATCTAATGGTTTAGAGCATGTTGCTCTTGTAAAGGGAGAGTGGAATGAGGATGAATCAATTCTTGTAAGAGTACACTCTTCGTGTGTTACAGGTGATATATTTGGTTCGCAGCGTTGCGATTGCGGTGATCAACTACACAGATCGATGGAGATGATTGACAAAGAGGGTAAAGGTGTTATTGTGTATCTGAATCAGGAAGGTAGAGGCATTGGTCTGTTTAATAAGATGCATGCCTATAAACTACAAGAAGAGGGGCAGGATACAATAGAGGCTAACCATAGCTTGGGTTTTGAAGCAGATGAACGCGATTATGGTGTAGGGGCTTCAATACTTAAAGAGATTGGCGTAAGTAAAATGAGATTGCTTACAAATAATCCAATTAAGCGTAAAGGTCTTGAGGCTTACGGTCTTCAAATAATTGAGAATATACCGATAGTAATTAAAGCCAATGAGCATAACGAATTTTATCTTAAAACAAAGAGAGATAAGATGGGGCATGAGCTTGGCGATTTAGATTAAAAATATTAAAAAAGACCACCATATTATGGTGGTCTTTTCAATTAAACACATACCTTTATTATATGAGTAAGAAGAGAATAGTGTTTATGGGAACTCCCGATTTTGCTGTGGAGTCTTTGAAAAAACTAATTGCTGGTAACTATAATGTTGTTGGAGTAGTTACTGTACCAGATAAACCTGCCGGGCGTGGACAGAAAATGGCATCGTCGGCAGTAAAGAAGTATGCTGTTGAGCAAGGATTGCCAGTATTGCAACCTGCAAAAATGAAAGATCCTGAGTTTATTGATCGGTTACGCGAACTTAAACCAGATATTCAGGTTGTTGTAGCATTCAGAATGTTGCCGGAAGTAGTTTGGGCAATGCCGGAATATGGTACATTCAATCTTCATGCATCGCTTTTGCCACAATACAGAGGAGCTGCTCCAATTAACTGGGCTATTATTAATGGCGAGGAAAAGAGTGGTGTTACTACATTCTTTCTTGACAAACAGATTGATACAGGTAGTATAATTAAACAATGTGAGGTTGCCATTGAAGAAACAGATTCAGCAGGAACCTATCATGACAAATTAATGAATATTGGTGCAGCACTGGTTTGCGAAACAATTGATCTTATTGAGGAGGGTGATATTGATCCGATACCTCAGAATGATGTAATGGGAAGTGATACGGTTTTAAACGATGCTCCTAAGATTTTTAAAGACGATTGTCGCATTGAGTGGGATAATGATGTTGATAAGGTTTACAATTTTGTGCGTGGGTTATCGCCATATCCGGCTGCATGGACAGAATTCTACTCTTCATCGGCAGGTAAAAGTATAGGGTTTAAGATATTTGATACTACTATGGTAAAGGAGGCACATACCTGCCCTATAGGTACAATATTGTCTGATGGCAAAAGTGAGATAAAAATTGCTGCAAAGCACGGCTTTCTAAAAATAGAGTCGTTACAACCAGCAGGGAAACGCCGAATGGATACAGCAGATTTTCTTAGAGGGTTTAAAGATATTGAAGGTTACAGATGTAAATGAAAACTAAGCGTGAGTAATGGTGTTTTTACACATATAAAAATGATTTAGATGTTAAATTTCATCTTGACTATAGAAAAGACAAAAAGGTGTCCTTAGCGGGCACCTTTTTTTGTATCAAATATTTAGTATTGATTGCTTATATAAGGTTTTGATGTCATCTTCTGTTTTTTCTTAACGATAGCTTTGTACCTGGTTCTGGTTCGGTTCCCGGTTCCATTTTGTTCTTTTTATACAGCTTCTTAAGTTTAATACCATACATCTGCGATATAATATGCATTGTTTCGCCCGGTTTAACTACGTGATAGTTGTTACCATGTGCTGCTTTAGATCTTTTTGGTTGTATATATAGCAGATCTCCTTCGTGTAGAATATAATCTCTTGGTAACTCATTATATTTATACAACTGCCACTGCATAAGCTTAAACTCTTTTGCCAGACTATAAAAGGTGTCACCTTTTTTGGCAACGATATACTTTATCCTGTTTTTTACTCCTTTACGATGTTTTTTGTAAATATCAATCTCAAAATTATCATCGTCATACACCTCTTGTTTATTAACCTTTTTTATTTTTTTGGTGGTTTTACTGTTTTTTGTAGGTCTTGTCTTAGCATATGTATGCGATATCCCATTGTCTAACAAATAGAGTTTGTTGTCCTCAATAATCTTAATAAGTCTTTTTGCATATTTAGGATCTGTTGCATATCCGGCTTTCTTTAAACCTTTAGCCCATCTTTTGTAATCGGTTGATTTGTAACTGAACAGAAAAGCATATCGTCTTCCGCTTACAAGAAAATTTGAGTGATCTTTATATGAGTCATAAACCCTGTCATATTTTCTAAAACATTCACGCCTTCTGTCGTCGTTGTGTCTTACTGTTCTTCCTTTCCAACTTTTATGACACTTAATGCCAAAATGGTTATTAGATTTCTTAGCAAGTACACTATTCCCATTGTTTGATTCTAATAGAGCCTGAGCAATAGTAATACTGGCAGGTATACCGGTACGTTTCATCTCTTCCTGTGCCAGTTTTTTGTATTTGTCAATGTACTGTGCTCTGGTAAGATTTTTTGCAGAAGCATTTAACGGGAGTACTATAATTGTTATAGTAATTAAAAATGTATAAATTCTGTTATTTGAAGTCATTCCTTAGTTGTTTTGCGCTTAAAAATACAAAAAAACCATTATTTGCCTTCAAAAAGGTAAACTATCCTATTCAATGTTAATAATTGAACAGTTATTTTTTTTACTTTTGGCATCAAATGCTACTGATAGTATTGTTTTTATGAGAAATAGTTGTGATGAGTGATGATTATTAAATTATGTTGACATTTGAAACGAAGCATGAGAATGGTTATTCACACACGAGAATGATTATAATGCGAGTTTCATATGATCTATTAAAAATAAATTTAGACATATGAGAATGATCATTGTTATATATCGCGATTTAAAAATATAACAGAGATATGAAGAGAGTAGATGTTTCTATTTCGTATTGTGAATATGATGGTACAGAGGGGTTATCAGATATTGATAAAAAATTAATTGATAAAGCTGTTGATACAGCATCAAAGGCATATGCGCCATATTCAGGTTTTCATGTTGGAGCGGCTCTTTTATTAGAGAACGGAGAGATTGTTTTAGGCAGTAATCAGGAGAATTCGGCATATCCATCTGGTCTTTGTGCTGAGAGAACGGCTATATTTTATGCCAATTCATCTTTCCCTGACGTTGCTATTGATACAATAGTAATTCTGGCTGAGAAGAACTCGTTAATACTTGAAGATATTGTAACGCCTTGTGGTGCTTGTCGTCAGGTTATTCTTGAGAGTGAGATAAGACAGAAGTCAGATATTAGGGTTCTGCTTGCAAGTAAAAGTAAGGTATTGGTGTTTAATAGTATTAAGCAACTACTTCCGTTTAGCTTTGATGGGGATCTGTTGAATAGGTAAAACCTATTCAACAGATTTAAAAATATCTTTCCATAAATTATCTTTTATGGGTGGTGGAGCAATAATTTTTATTGGCTCCTTTTTTGTCGGGTGTTCAAACTCAATAGATCTGGCATGAAGATCAATACCCCCGTTCTTGTTTGATCTTGGGAATCCATATTTCAAATCACCTTTTATAGGACATCCAATAGATGCCAACTGAGCACGTATCTGATGATGTCTTCCTGTATGTAGATCAATCTCTAACATATAGTAGTTATTTGATCCGTACATCATTTTATACGTCAAACTACTTCTTTTAGAGTTCTTCTTTTCATAATCATATACATAGGACTTGTTCTTAACACTATTCTTTAGTATATAATGCTCAAGAGTATCCTCCTCAACAGGTGGTCTATCTTTAACAATAGCCCAATACTTTTTAGATATCTTTTTATCGTTAAATAGTTTATTCATACGGGTAAGCGCTTTGCTTGTTTTAGCAAAAAGCACAACACCACTAACCGGACGATCTAACCTGTGAATTAATCCACAGAATACGTTTCCTGGTTTATTGTATTTTCTTCTGATGAACTCTCTCACCTCTTCAACCAGAGGAAGATCATCTGTTTTATCTCCCTGAACAATCTCTCCGCATTTTTTATTTACGGCAATAATATGATTGTCCTCATATATAATGTCACTTTGTGTAATAGCCATTCTCTAGTATTGCTCTTTTTCGTTAGGAAAATCGAATGATTTAACATCCTCAATATAATTTTTTACAGCTCCTGTAATCTCAGAAAACAGGTTGTGATATCTTCTTAAGAATCTAGGAGAGAACTCCTGTGTAATACCAAGCATATCGTGTACAACCAATACCTGACCATCTACACCTCCTCCTGCACCAATTCCAATAACAGGAATCTTAACCTCCTTGGCAACAACAGCAGCAAGTTCAGCTGGAATCTTTTCTAGTACTATACCAAAGCAACCAGCTTCTTCAAGTAACTTGGCATCCTCAATAAGTTTATCGCTCTCTTCTTTCTTGGTTGCCCTAACAGCGTATGTTCCAAATTTATGTATCGATTGAGGAGTTAATCCTAAATGTCCCATAACAGGTATTCCTGCAGATAGGATTCTGTTAACAGATTCTATAACCTCAGAGCCACCTTCAAGTTTTACTGCATCGGCACTTGTCTCTTTCATGATCTTAATAGCCGAAGCAAGAGCCTCTTTTGAGTTTCCCTGATAGGTTCCGAAAGGCATATCAACAATTACCAGAGCTCTGTTAACAGCTCTTACCACAGATGTTCCGTGATATATCATCTGATCGAGAGTGATAGGCAAGGTGCTTTCGTGCCCTGCCATTACATTTGAGGCAGAGTCTCCAACAAGAATGACATCAATACCTGCTGAATCTAAAATACGTGCGGTAGAGTAATCGTATGCTGTAAGCATCGCAATTTTCTCATTTCGCATTTTCATCTCACTTAATACGTGAGTTGTAACCTTTTTTATGTGTGAATGAACCGACATATGTTCTTAATATTAATGGTGCAAAGCTACTAAATTGCATTAACATAATATTTACATTGATAAAATATTATATCAACGATGTCATTTAAAATTTAGTTTTGCGACACTTTGTCACAATATGACATGAAAAACTATCCTGTAACAGCATATTTTGGCAAAAACTGACACAAAAGTTCAGAAAATTGTGGTGGCACAATGATTGATATAAGGAGGATGTTGATACGAAAATGATAATTATAAATAAATGATATTATGAGCAAGATAATAGGTATTGATTTAGGTACTACAAACTCATGTGTTTCAGTGATGGAAGGAAATGAGGCTGTAGTAATTCCTAACAGCGAAGGTAAAAGAACAACACCTTCTGTTATTGGTTTTGTAGACGGAGGAGAGAGAAAAGTTGGAGATCCTGCAAAACGTCAGGCTATTACAAACCCTGAGAAAACAATCTTCTCTATTAAGAGGTTTATGGGTGAGTCATATGACAATACCTCAAAGGAGATTGGTCGTGTTCCTTATAAAGTAGTAAAAGGCGATAACAATACACCACGTGTAGAGATTGATGGAAGAAAATATTCTCCACAAGAGATTTCAGCAATGACTCTTCAGAAAATGAAGAAAACTGCTGAGGATTATCTTGGAGAAGAGGTTACAGAGGCAGTAATTACTGTTCCTGCATATTTTAATGATGCACAGCGTCAGGCAACAAAAGAGGCAGGAGAGATTTCAGGTCTTAAGGTTCGTCGTATTATCAATGAGCCTACAGCAGCAGCGTTGGCATATGGTCTAGATAAGAAAGATGATGATATGAAGATTGCAGTGTTTGACCTTGGTGGTGGAACATTTGATATTTCTATTCTTGAGTTAGGTGACGGTGTATTTGAAGTGAAGTCTACTAATGGAGATACACACCTTGGTGGAGATGATTTTGATCAAGTTATTATTGATTGGTTAGCTCAGGAGTTCCTGAACGATGAGAATATCGATCTAAGAAAAGATCCTATGGCTCTTCAGCGTTTGAAAGAGGCTGCGGAAAAAGCTAAGATTGAGCTTTCTAGTTCAACATCAACAGAGATTAACCTGCCATATATTATGCCAGTAGATGGTATACCAAAACACCTTGTTAGATCATTAACAAGAGCTAAGTTTGAACAGCTTTCTGATTCACTTATTCAGGCTACAAAAACTCCATGTATGGAGGCTCTTAAAGATGCTGGTCTTTCGGCTTCAGATATTAATGAGGTTATTCTTGTTGGTGGATCAACACGTATTCCTGCAATTCAGGCAGTTGTTGAGGAGTTCTTTGGTAAAGCGCCATCAAAAGGTGTTAACCCAGATGAGGTTGTTGCAGTTGGTGCAGCTATTCAGGGTGGTGTATTAACAGGAGAGGTTAAAGATGTTCTTCTTCTTGATGTAACTCCACTTTCACTTGGTATTGAGACAATGGGTGGTGTAATGACTCGTCTTATTGACGCAAATACAACAATTCCAGTAAAAAAGGCAGAGACATTTACTACTGCGGCAGACAACCAGCCATCGGTAGAGATTCATGTACTACAGGGAGAGCGCCCTATGGCAAATGATAACAAAACAATCGGACGTTTCCATCTTGATGGAATTCCACCAGCACCAAGAGGAGTACCACAAATTGAGGTAACCTTTGATATTGACGCTAATGGAATCTTAAATGTTTCTGCAAAAGATAAAGGAACAGGAAAAGAGCAGAAGATTAGAATTGAGGCTTCATCAGGTCTTTCAGACGATGAAATACAAAAAATGAGAGATGAGGCTAAAGCAAATGAAGAGGCAGATAAAACTGCAAAGGAGAAGATTGACAAACTGAATGGTGCTGATAGTTTGATTTTCCAGACAGAGAAGCAGCTTAAAGAGTTTGGTGACAAACTTCCTGCAGATAAGAAGAAGCCTATTGAGGATGCTGTAGCTAAATTAAAAGAGGCTCATAAGAGTCAGGATATTCCTTCGATTGATGCTGCAACAGAAGAACTTAACAAGGTTTGGCAAGCTGCATCAGAGGATATGTATAAGGCTAGTCAGGAGGCGGGAGCTAACGGACAGCAGCCAGGTCCTGATGCAGGAGCTGGTCAGCAACAACAACAACAGCAGCAAAAAGCTGATGATGAAGTTACAGATGTAGATTTTGAAGAGGTTAAATAATACTTGTAATATATTGCAAAAAAGGCTTCCGTTTTTCGGAAGCCTTTTTTTATTGAATAAATTGAAGTTTGAGGTTTGGCTGATTGTATTAAAGTTGTAGATGGATGTTTGTTGCTATGTATGATTTTTGGGTGTAACTATCGTAATGCAAAGTCGTATACAATCAAAAAACTCAGAACAATGGAACATTCAGAAATTATCAAATTACTAGGACATGTAGAAAAACTGAATACAAAATATTACAATCTACTAAAAGAGGCTATCGAAAAGCGAGATTCTGTAAAATTTGTTTCAAGATTGTTGAATAATGATTCTAAGGAGACAAACTGTCCTTATTGTAAATCAGCATTATTGAATAAATGGGGTATTCGAAATGATATTCAAAGATATAAATGTAAAATGTGTGAACGAACATTTAATACGCTTACGGGAACTCCTCTGGCACATCTTCATAAGAAAGGACGATGGTTATCGTATGCAGAGTGTATCAAAAATGGTTTGAGTGTGAGAAAAGCTGCTGAGAAATGCGGGGTTAACAAGACAACTTCATTCCGTTGGCGTCATAGGTTTCTAATAAACGAAACAGAGATTAGACCCAAAAAGTTAACAGGTATAGTAGAGGTAGATGAGTTGATATTTGCAAAGTCTGAGAAGGGGTGTAGAACACTTAGCCGTGAGGCGAGAAAAAGAGGATTTGGATCTTCAAAATATATCCCGTCAGATCTAAAGGTATTTTCTATGTTTTGTCGTGATAGATCTAAGAATACCACAGATAGAGTTTATTATAAATTTGGAGCAGACAAAATCAAGTCAGAATTACAGGAGTTAATTACTAGTGATTCTTTATTTTGTTCTCTTGATAAAGAGACATATCTGAGATATGCTCGCGAAAATGGAGTAAGACATGCCGTGTTGAGTATATCTAAAGGTGAACTGATAAAGAAAGATATTGTACATATAAATAACATATTAATTTATCAGAATAAATTAAAGAGTTGGATATCCAGATTCAATGGTGTTTCTACCAAATATTTAAATAACTATTTATCATGGTTTAGAGCGATTGATGAATTTGATTTTAGAATAACATCTGAAATTATATTGTTGAGAGCTAAGAGACCAGAGGAGTATAATACCAACCATTTTAGCAAACATAGCAAGCAGATGGCTGCTGCCACATAGAAACTACCAGTATAAACTAGTTCTTTCTATTGTAATTTTTAAACAAAAAAGCACCTCTGTAGGCAGAAGTGCTAATTGTGATATTTTTGTATGATTAGAGTGTTTACTCTTCGTCATTCAATGATTTAAAACCTTTTCCAAGTATCTCTTGTGCTTCAGTAATATTAACAAAAGCATCTTTGTCAACATCATTAATGTGCTTCTTAAGAATCTCAATCTCTCTGCGACTCATTACAGAGTATACCATCTTCTTTTCGTCGCCACTGTATGCTCCTTCTCCTTTAAATATTGTAGCACCACGTTTAAGATCTGTTTTAATCTTATTGGCAATAGATTCATACTGATCAGAGATAATCATTACTGTTTTATGGTAGCTTGCTCCTCCAACAACCATGTCTATAATCTTACCTTCAATATATATTACAATAAGAGAATATATTGCAAATTCCCAACCTATTGAACCGTCTTCTGTTGGCTGAATAAGAGTGAATAGTACAATAAAACCATCAACAATCATTACAAGTTTACCTAATGATAGTTTAGTGTACTTGGCAACAATCATTGCAATAATATCAGAACCTCCTGATGTTGCACGAGACTTAAATATCATACCAATTGAAATACCATAGAATACTCCTGCTACAATGGCATTAAGCATAGGATCATCTATAGCTTTTGGATATCCTACCCAAAGGTATGTCTCCATAATCCATACTGTAGTAAGAATAGTTACAATACTTAGTATTGTTTTAATACCAAATCGTGGTCCAAGTATGATAGATCCTACAATGATAAGAGGAATCTCCATACAGAAAGTACAATAACTAATTTTCCACTCAAAAAGGGAATTTAAAACGGTTGCTATACCATATACACCACCTGGTGCTAGTTTATAAGGAACTATAAACATTACATCTGATACAGCAAAAATAATACTACCCAGAATAAGGTAAGTGTAGGCCTTTAGCCAATCTCCAGAGAGAAATTTCTCTTTTGTTACGAATGACATCTCTTTTGTGTTTTTAGTGTTTTAAAAAATCGCACAAAAGTAGATAATATAAACTTCCTGTGAAATCAGGCAGACTACATAATTTCACAGGAAGAATCGTTTTTGATATAGTATCAAATATCTTGGATAAGTATTGTTGTTATTACAGATTAAAATGTAAGAGTAAATGTAGTTCCTTCATCAATAACAGAATGTACATTTATTGAGCCCCCATGAAGTCTCATAATCTGTCTGCTCAGACTTAACCCGACTCCAGAACCCTGTTTTTTAGTGGTAAAGAAAGGGATAAATATCTTATCTAATACATCTGGTAGAATACCTCTACCATTGTCAATAACTTGTATTGTAACTCTTCCTCTTTGATTTAGGAACGAGTTTATCTCAATTTGTCCGTTATCCTTATCTGCAAGTGCATGTACAGCATTCTTAACCAAATTAATAAGAACCTGTTCTATCTGATTAGTATCTATAGAGAAGTTAAGATCATCTGGTGATACAGATATAGATGTCTTTACACCATATGTTTTAGCCTCTTCTTCAAATAGCGGTAGAAGATCTTCTAACAGTTCTCTTACCGGCATAATCTTAAAATCAGGTTTAGGTATACGTGTAAGATTACGGTAAGTATTAACAAAGTCAAGTAGTCCGGAACTCCTCTTATGAATAGTTTTAAGAGCCATATGAACCTCATCGGTTGTCTCGTCATCAAAAATTTCGATCCTTTCAGGATCTTCCTGTTTTTCTGTTTTGGCTGTTCTAATCATCCCCTCAACAGTTGATGATAAAGAAGTAATAGGAGTTATAGAGTTCATGATTTCGTGAGTAAGAACACTTATAAGTTTTTGCCATGCTTCAGTTTCTTGCTCTTCAAGCTCGTTCTGAATGTTCTTTATTGTAGATAGAATTATTATTCTATCATTAATCTTAAACTCAGTACCATAAATAACAAGTTGAAGAATATCATCTTTCTCTTGGATCTTAATAAGGGTATTCTCTCCTGGTTTCAGATTAATTAATGACGATACTAATTCAGAACTCTTTTTTGATAAAACATTAATGTTCTTCATAGAGTTTACCTGAAAAAGTTTTTTTGCAGCTTTGTTAACCATCTCAACAGTACCGTCCTTTTGATATGCAATAATAGATACATCAATGTTTTGTACTATTGATTGGAGATACTGAAAATGTTCCTCTTTCTCTGACCTGACTTTTTTAAACTCCTGAATAACATCGTTGAAAGCCTTGCTTAGTTCGTTAAAAGACTGTCCCATTCCCTCAATATGAAATGTTCTTGTGAATTCCGAGAATCTTATCGATTCAAGAAAGTTTGCAAGATCTCTGTTTGTCTTATCAACGTAGTTAATCATCGACACAATCTGAATAACAATAAAGATAGATATCAGAATAGGTGTTATAATAATATTAAACTGACTTGCTGTGTAAAACAGAGCAGCAATACTAACAATCATCAGAGCTATTCTGAATATAATATTTATTCTAAAGTTTTTATAAATCATACTTTTCCATTCTACGATAAAGTGATGTTCTGGTTAGCCCAAGTTCTGTTGCGGCTTGTGTTATATTACCCTGATACTTTTTGAGTACAGTTTTTATAATGTTCTTCTCAATATCTTCAAGGTTATAAGAGTCTAAGTCTATATCGCTTGATGATTTTGATTGTCTTGATGATAAGATAAAATCATCTGGCATTAATGTATTGCCTTCACACATAATAATAGCTCTCTCAATAGCGTGCTGCAGTTCTCGTACATTACCGGGCCACGAATATTGATTAAGCTTTTTTATTGCAGCAGCACTAATTCCTTTGACAGCCTTTTTATATTTTTTTGCATTTATCTTTATAAAATGATCTGCAAGCAACGGAATATCATCAGTTCTTTTCCTTAAAGGAGGAAGATGTATTTCAACAGTATTTATTCTATATAGTAAATCTTGTCTGAATGTACCCTCACTAATCATCTCTTCCAGATTATTATTTGTAGCACATATAAGGCGGACGTCAATAGGCTTTACCTCTGTTGAACCAACAGCAGTTATCTCTCTGCGTTCAAGAGCGGTTAATAGCTTTGCCTGAAGAGGTAATGACAGATTCCCTATCTCGTCCAGAAACAATGTTCCGCCTGAAGCTATATCAAACCGTCCTGCTTTATCTTTTTGGGCATCGGTAAATGCACCTTTTACATGTCCAAAAAGCTCACTTTCAAAAAGCGTTTCGCTAATCGATCCGAGATCTACACTAATAAAAATCTCTTTATTTCTGTTAGAATTTCTATGAAGAGCCCTTGCTACAAGCTCTTTTCCAGTACCATTCTCTCCAAGGATAAGAATATTTGCATCTGTGTTAGCAACCTTCTTTATAGTGTTAAATACCTGACGCATCTCCTCTGATTGACCAATAAAGTCTGTAAATGGTTGATCAAGAGCTTCAGAAAAAGCTATCTGTTTATTCTTAAGATCTTCGTTTTTTTGTTTCGATTTATTTAATCTTATGGCAGACGATATTGTACCAATTAGTTTCTCATTTTGCCATGGCTTTAATATAAAATCAGAAGCTCCGGCTTTAATAGCCTTTACCGCTTTTTCAGCATCGCCATAAGCCGTAATGAAAACAACAGTGCTCTCAGGATCTATCTCAAGAATCTTCTCTAACCAGAAAAAACCCTCTTTTCCACTAATAGCATCCTGAGTAAAATTCATATCAAGAAGTATAACATCAAAATCACCAGTCTCTATTAATTGAGGTATCTCTTTTGGGTTACTTGTTGTATGAACCATCTCAACGTTTGGTTTTAACAACAATTTTAAGGCAAATAGTATATCTTCATTATCATCAACAACCAGTACTTTTCCTTCTTTCTTCGTCATAAAAATAAATTTAGCTATCCAACTGTGATAGTTTAATAAGGTAAAAGTTTAATTAATGTTCTATAAAAATAGTAATAAATGTTCGGAATCGCACACATGATGTATCAAAAAGAACAATTTTTTATTTGACGAAAAACGTTAAAATACTGATAAACAGATCTAATTGTTTTGTGGCACGGTTATTATGATTAAGAGTAACAAAACGCAATAACAAGCTTTAATGATTAGAACAGTTAACATATCTAAGATTTACAACAATCAGGAAGTAGAAACTACTGCCCTAAGAGATGTTAATATTGAGATAAAGAAGGGCGAGTTTGTTTCTGTTATTGGTCCGTCAGGATGCGGTAAAACAACACTCCTTAATATCTTAGGATTACTCGATAACTCTTCATCCGGAGACTTGTTTTTTGATGGCGTTGATGTTTCAAATTACAGTGAGAAACAGAGAGTAAAGATCAGAAGATCAAGTATTGGATTTGTATTTCAATCGTTTAACCTCATTGATGAACTTACAGTATTTGAAAATATTGAGTTACCGCTGTTATATCTTAAAATCCCTGCAAAGGAGAGAAAGATACGTGTTGAGGATATCCTTACAAGGTTAGAGTTGTTACATAGACGTAACAACTACCCTAAGCACCTTTCCGGAGGACAGCAGCAGAAAGTTGGTATTGCAAGAGCTGTGGTAACAAAGCCAATGTTAATTCTTGCCGATGAGCCTACAGGTAATCTTGACTCAATAAATGGCGACGAGGTATTAAATCTGTTAGCAGATATAAATGCTGAAGGAACTACAGTGATACTTGTAACACACTCTATGCAATGTGCTGAAAAGGCACAGAGAATGATAAAGGTTTTTGATGGAAAGATTGTTACAGAGAATGGAAATAATTTTAACGTGTAATTTATACAAATTGTTAATAAACCCTATATAATGATGTTTTATACTGCTTTTACCAAAATGAAGAGAACATGTTTAAGTTTATTGTTATTAACCTTTGTTGCAACACAAATGGTTTCCGCACAGTCAATAAAGGTGGACAACAGGCATTATCAGGGATTTGAAGCGGAGAGTATCCTACAAGAGTTTATTCTTAGTTCAGATATAGATTTCTCTCTTAATCCTGATTTGTTAATGACTGGATGGAAATATATGGACGCTGTAGGCAGAGTTGGGTCAGATATTAAAACTGATTGCAAAACCAATTCTGATGTAAAAGCAGAGAGAACAGAAGCTAATGATTCAGATTCGTTAAGTGTAAAGCTTGTATATGAATATCTGGACAGTATTAAAGGCTTGTTGAGCACAGACTCAATAGGAGATTTGGAATCGTTATTTATATTATAAAAAATATTCGCAGTTTTTAGTTTAATTTAGGTTTAGTATGTGGTTTGTTTAGCGCGTTGCATTGCAACGCGCTTTCACTTTTATAACATTTTCTCAAGATATATAAATCCCATATTATCAATACCAACTTCGTCAAATCCTCTGCTCATAAAAAAAGAGAAACCCTTAGTGTTTTCAATAGCTACACTAACAGCAATAGAGTCATAATCTTTTACAACGGCCTCTTCAGTGAGCCTCTTTATTAGCTCTGTAGATATCCCCTGATTTCTGTACGATGGATATATGAACAACCCCTCAATGAATACCGGTTTTTTGCCATCAAAGTTTATTGACGATTCACTTATGTTAAAATTAAGATCATAAATCAATGTACCTACAGACGACTGTAATACATTCGCTGTAAGCACACATCCTTCGCTAATACGTTTTGAGATACTGTCCTGGTTATGTTTTATATGCCCCCAGCCACTCATTCTGTCATTCAACATCTGTTTCTCAGTGGCTATGTTTAAATACATTATCTCAATTAAGTTTCCTGCTTTAGCCTTATTAATTTGCATATGGCTTTTTTTTTGACTATTATCCAAGTTCTAAAAATATAAAAAAGGTTATTACGTTGATAATTATATGAGAAAAAAAATAATACCTATAATATTAATCATATTTACAGTGCTTTATGTTTCATGTGAGAAAGAGCACTATGTATCAGGAGACAAATTAAATCTTAAATTCTCAACAGATACAGTAATGTTTGATACCCTGTTTACTAAATTTGGTTCTGTTACACACTATCTAAAAGTTTATAATAAATCGTCAGGAACAGCTCAGCTTGACAGGATAAAACTTGCCCGTAGTGGCAATACCCCTTACAGAATAATGGTTGATGGTCTGATGTCTGATGTCGTAAATAATATTGAGATAGAAGAGGGCGACAGTATATACATTATGGTTGAATCAACATTACCTGAAAATGCAAGTAAAGAGCCATTTATTGTTAAAGACTCAATAATATTTGAATCAGGAGGGTATAGTCAGGATGTTGATATAATAAGTTGGGGACAAAATGTTACGTTAATTAATAACGAGGTGCTTAAAACAGAGGTGCTTGACGGAGATCTGCCATACCTGTTTTATGGTAACGTTATAGTAGATACAACAAAACAGCTACAGATACCAGAGGGAACAAGAATATACTTTCATAAGAATGCCAGATTAACAGTTTATGGAGGATTAGAGATCAACGGTACATTAGATAAACCTGTTATATTCTCGGGCGACAGATTAGAGAAATTCTATAAGAATAAACCTGGATTATGGAGCGGATTGTTTATAGAAGATGTATCATCTGGTGCTGATATAAGCAACCTTAAGCTTTTTAACTCAGCGAGTGGTGTACATATAAATAAGCTTAAGAGTGGAGTAAAAGCATTACTAAACAATACTGTGGTTATGTTTACCCTTAAAAACGGACTCTATTCATTGGGATCAGAGGTAGAGGCATACAACTGTATATTCTCAGACTCATACGAAAATGCGGTATTTATTCACGGAGGAGGTAAATACAAATTCATTCACTGTACTATTGGATTTAGCAGATATGCAGCACTGAATATTGGAGGATCTAATGATGAATCAGGTTATACTGATTTAAGTATAGATGCGAGAAATAATATAATATACGGAAGTGGAATTAACCAGATGACTGTATCTTCATCGGCAGTAATGGGGATTGTTTCGTTTAAGAATAACTTTATAAAGGTTACAAACAAAACTAATTTCATCGATAGTTGGTTTGCAAATGTATCATTCAGTATTGATAAAACTAAATACGATGTTAATAAGCTGTTCTATAATGCCGAAGATGCATTCTATTACCTCGGAAAAGAGACACCGTTTAAGGATGCAGGAGATTTGTCAACAGGAAGCAGCTATCCGCTTGATCTATTAGGAAGATCTAGAATGGCTGATGGATTACCTGATTTAGGAGCATATGAATATTTTAATACCGATAAAGAGTAGTCTGCTAATTATACTGTTTATAACAGTGTTATGTGATGCTGAAGCACAGCGTCACAGGGTGATGTTCTATAATGTAGAGAACCTGTTTGATACCGAGAACGATTCATTAACAAACGATGATGAGTTTATGCCAAATGGTTCGCGATACTGGAATAATTCGCGATACTATAAAAAGATAAACAGAATATTTCAGGTAGCAGCATCTGTTGGCGAGTGGCAAAAGGTTTCGTTTATTGGTCTCTGCGAGATTGAGAACAGAAAGGTTCTTAATAAACTAATTTACAATACACCATTGTCGGCTTTGGAGATGAGTGTTGTGCATAAAGATTCACCCGATAAGAGAGGGATAGATGTGGCTCTTCTATACAGAAAGGAGTTAGCAAAACTACTATACTCAGAGTTTATAAAAGTAGATATCCCGAACGAAAAATTCTTTGCTACAAGAGACATATTATACGCAAAGTTTTTAATCGAGAATATAGATACTCTACACATGTTTGTTAACCATTGGCCATCAAGAAGAGGTGGTGAAATGAAATCCAGATATAAACGTATTAGAGCAGCATCAATACTGAGAGCTAAAACCGACTCAATATTCAGTGCGTATAGCAGTAGTAAGATTATAATTATGGGCGATTTTAACGATGAACCATCAGATATTAGCCTGTTGGATGTGTTAAGGGCAAAAATACCAGATTACCAATTCTCAGATACAACACTATATAATTTATCTGTAAAACAGAATGGATTAGGAACACATAAATACAGAGGTGTTTGGGGAATATTAGATCAGTTTGTAGTATCTGGTGCACTACTTAATGGCAATAAGGGTTATAAGGTATCTAAACTGGGATTTAACATATTTAGTTACAACTATCTGTTAGAGAAAGATGAACGCTATACCGGAGCAAAACCAAAATCCACATACTCAGGTTACAGATATAACGACGGTTTTAGCGATCACCTTCCTGTATTTATCGATCTATATATTAAACAGGATCGTAGCCAAGCTCCTTAGCCCGCTTAATCATTAACTCGTATGCCTCTTCGTAATTATTACCAATAATACCATCTAATATGGCATCCTTTATATAGTCCTTTATCTCACCAACAGGTTTAGATGGTGTAAGACCAAATGTCTCCATAATAAGCTCACCGCTGATAGGCGGCTTAAAATTACGTATCTGATCCTTCTCTTCAATCTCCTTAAGCTTCTCTCTTACCTTTTCAAAATTACTAAGATGTTTTCTTACTCTATCCTCATTCTTAGATGTAATATCTGCTTCACATAGTAACATCAGGTCGTCAACATCATCACCTGCATCAAACAGTAATCGTCTAACAGCAGAATCAGTAACCTCTTTTGCAAGAGCCTGAGGTCTTAAATGCAGCTGAACAAGTTTACGTACATACTTCATCTCGGTATTAAGCGGTAGCTTAAGACGTTTGAATATTCCCGGAACCATCTTGGCACCAATAAACTCATGTGCATGAAAAGACCATCCAATACCTTTAACAAACTTCTTTGTTTGCGGTTTTGCAATATCATGTAGTATAGCAGCCCAGCGTAACCATAGATTATCCGATCTCTCTGCCACATTATCCAGAACCTGAAGTGTATGATAAAAATTATCCTTATGCTTTAATCCATTGTGAGAATCTACGCCTTTAAGTCTGTCCATTTCAGGGAATATCTCGTTAAGCAACCCGGTTGTATGTAATAACATAAAACCTATTGATGGTTTAGGACTCATCACCATTTTATTAACTTCATCTATAATGCGTTCTGCCGATACAATTGATATTCTGGCAGCATTCCTTTTTATAGATTTAAGCGTATCCTCCTCAATCTTAAAATTTAATTGCGTAGCAAAACGTATTGCACGCATCATTCTTAACGGATCATCAGAGAAGGTTGTATCCGGCTCAAGAGGTGTTCGTATAATCTTACTCTCCATATCCTGAATACCATTAAAAGGATCTATCAATTTACCATAATTCTCCCTGTTTAATTGGATTGCAAGAGCATTTATTGTAAAGTCCCTTCTTTTCTGATCATCATCAAGTGTTCCATCCTCAACAATTGGTTTTCTGGAGTCTCTTCTATATGACTCTTTTCTGGCACCAACAAACTCTATCTCCAGATCTCTGTATTTGATCATGGCCGTGCCAAAATTCTTAAAATAACTGACAGTTGGTTTCGGGCTAAGATGCTCAGCAACCTTCTTTGCCAGATCAATTCCACTACCCAGTACAACAATATCAATATCCTTCGAGGGTCTGCCAAGTATAGCATCCCTTACAAATCCTCCAATTACAAAAGCAGGTGTACTGGCTTCTGTTACAATTTCTGAGATTGTTTTAAAAACCGGATTAGTAAGATGATTTATCATGAAAATATGTCATTTTTTATTTAAACAGATGACAAAATTACAATTTCTGATCAATTTTGTCTCTATTTTGTTTTAAAATAAGGTTTGGTACAAATATTGATATCTAGATATCTAAATATGTAAAATATAATTTAACATTAAAATTATGGTTGAGAACTTAACAGTAGAGACATTCAAAGAGAAGGTATTTGATTATGTAAATAAAAAGGAGTGGGAATATTCAGGAGACCTTCCGTGTATTATAGATTTTTATGCAGATTGGTGTGGACCGTGTAAAACAGTGGCACCAATACTCGAAGAGCTTGCCAAAGAGTACGACGGAAAGCTTAAGATTTATAAAGTAAATACAGAGGAGCAACAGGAACTATCTGCTGCATTCGGAATTAAGAGTATACCATCGTTGTTATTTGTGCCAAAAGATGGTGCACCACAAATGGCAATGGGAGCACTTCCTAAAGATACGTTTAAATCAGCATTTAAAGATGTATTAAATGTAGAGTAATAATTAAGAAACTTATTATTATAGTTTGTTGTAATGTGATTTTAAACGGGGATACTGTAGTAATACATATCCCTTTTTATCTAAAAAATAAATCATTGTAAATTACATACGAATGTGTAAACCATATTCTGTTTCAAGCGTTAAGATATTGTAGGAACCAATTAAAACTTTAATAACCGCATGAAACAGATAAAAATTGGAATACTCCGGGAAACCAGGGTTCCGGTAGACAGAAGAGTACCTTTGTCTCCATCGCAGGTTCTTGAAATAGAGCGAAAATACCCTGATGTAAAGGTTGTAGTACAGCCCAGCACTATTAGATGTTACTCCGATGAGGAGTATAAATATCTTGGCATTGAGATGGACGAAAATTTAACCCAGTGCGATATCCTTATGGGTATAAAAGAGGTTGATGTATCATCAATTATCCCTAATAAAACATACCTGTTCTTTGGCCATGTGGCAAAAGGTCAGGAGCACAACAGAGATCTGCTAAGAGAGTTACTTAAAAAGAATACCACGTTTATCGATTATGAATTTCTGAAGAGTCAGGTAGGACAACGTTTGGTAGCATTCGGACGTTGGGCAGGAATAGTAGGAGCATATAATGCATTAATGGCAAGCGGTATAAGACAAGACACTTTTAACCTGAAGCCTGCATATAAATGTCATGATCTGGATGAGTTATGGTCCGGATTAAAACTTGTGAAACTGCGCGAAGGCTTAAAGATCTTAATAACCGGAGAAGGACGTGTTGCACACGGGGCAATAGAGACACTATCGCATACCGGAATACGGATAATATCAGCTAAAGATTTTCTGTATAAGAAGTTTAAAGAGCCTGTAGTTGCAATGATAGGACCGCGCTACTACGCAAAACATAAAGATGGAGACGACTTTTCATATCTCGATTTTCTGAAAAGCCCATCGAGCTACAAATCGGCATTTATGCCTTTTGCTAAGGAGTGTGATATACTTATTGCATGTCATTTTTGGGAGCCAGGATCGCCACGCTTCTTTACAAAAGAGCAGATGCGGAACGACGATTTTAATATATCTGTTATTGCTGATGTTAGTTGCGATATGGACGGAGCAATACCGTCAACACTAAGAACGTCTACAATAGAGGAGCCATTTTATGGTTATAACCCTATAACAGAGATGGAAGAATTTTCGTTTACAAACAGAGATAACATAACAGTTATGGCTGTAGATAATCTGCCAAATGAACTTCCGCGTAGTGGGTCAAAAGATTTTGGAGAGTCGTTACTAAAATATGTAATGCCAACGTTAATAAATGATTTTGATAGTCCAATGATAAAGGATGCCACAATAACCCATAAAGGTCATCTTACGAATAATTACAAATATTTGTCATCATTTATTAACAAAAAATAGAAAATTTTAACTGTATAAACATACAACTGAAAACGAGTGCATTAAATGCTCGTTTTCTTTATACGCGTATTTGTGTGAGGTGATTGTAGATATGTTGTAGATATAAATACTCATATCGTATACAAATTTATATGTAATTGTTTATTTGATTTGATATTTTGTTTGTTAGTTTTGGTCGGCGAATATAGCAGTCTTATGTAATATTCGAATATAAGAGGCTATAGAATTTGTTTTTGAACATTTATCAGAGAAACTAAACTACTACATACAAAAATAATATAGTAATCAACAGTTAAATTCTACAAACCTGAACTTAACTTAATCTGTTTCTTTTTAAATATTCCTCAGACATATTCATGGTAGTCTCGGTGATACAAAACATTTTATTAACAAACTAATTTTATGAGAAAATCTTTACGAGCAGGATTTCTATCACTCGTTTTTTGTCTCGTTGCCATTGGTTTTGTAAATGCACAGAACAGATATCTGCCATTTACAAAAGAGAGCACAAATGCGATTGACAGATCTCAAGCTATTAAGCCCACACGGGTTGTGAACGATGTAAGAGGCCAGTATCTTGAAGTAAGATACAATTTTAAAGGGGCCATGGTATCAGATCAGAAAAGGGAAAGCGATACCTATAACTATTTACACATCTATGGTTTCGGAAAAATGGGACAGGTAGGAGCTCCTGCACTTCCTATGCGAAACGATATTATTGCAGTGCCATCAGGAGTAAACGTTACTGTTGATGTTGCTGAATCGGAGTTTATTGAGGTTTCTGGATACTATGTACATCCTGCATTAGAACCGGCAAGAGACACCGAAGGGGTACCTGACCCTGAGTTTAAGAGGGACGAAAAGATCTACAGAACAGATGCTTTTTTCCCTGCAAAGGTAGCCGATGTAGTATCTGTTCAGACAATGAGAGGTATGCCAATGGCTACAATACAGGTACGTCCGGTACAGTTTAACCCGGTAACAAAGAAACTTAGGGTATACTCTAAGATTGTTTACCGTATTAACTATAACGGAAAATCTGTTGAATTCATTCAACGATCAGATAACAAAACGCCGTACAGTAACTTTATCCTGAATAAAGAGAGTGTATCGGTTAAGAGATCAGACAGCAGAGCAGACGATGGTTCAAAAGACTACATCATTGTAACAATAGACAAGTTTATGTCGGCTGCACGTAAACTGGCTGTGTGGAAATCGCAGTTGGGTTACTCTGTTGATATTGTATCTAAAGGTTCGTGGACCTCTGACGAAGTTATGGAAGCTATACATAGCAGATATAACCAATGGAGCACAAAGCCGGGTTATTTTGTAATAATTGGTGACAATGAACATGTACCCGGACAGGACTTGCAGATTGATGGTGAGACATATGCCTCTGACCTGTACTATGCATGTATGGACGGTGCAGGAGACTATACTCCAGATATGGCACACGGACGTATCTCTGTAAAGAATCCCGAGCAAGCAAATACTGTAGTAGATAAGATTGTTAACTATGAGAAGAACCCGGTAAGTGATGCCAGTTTCTATCAGAACGGAGTAAACTGTGCACAATTTCAGGATG
Source organism: Bacteroidales bacterium UBA6680 (assembly GCA_002454955.1). GTDB lineage: Bacteria > Bacteroidota > Bacteroidia > Bacteroidales > UBA6680 > UBA6680. The sequence goes on along the minus strand of DKJY01000148.1, from coordinate 7,036 downwards.
TAGCAAGATACGAAGCACCTGACGGATATGCTGCACGACGTTTTTGTCACACCTCAGAGGATATACGCGACTATGTAACCGGACGTGGATATGATGTTGAGCGTATATACTATACAAAAAGTACAAACACACCTACAAACTGGAACAAAGGTTACTACTCAAAAGGAGAAAAGATTCCGGATGAGCTTCTTAGAAAGAACGGATTTGACTGGGATGGTGGTAAGGATGAGATTACAGCATCAATAAATGCAGGTAAGTTCTATCTGTTTCACAGAGACCATGGTTATGCTGGCGGAACAGGATGGGCACACCCTGAATTTCTTACAAGCGATATAGAGTCGTTGACTAATGGCGATAAACTACCTGTTGTATTCTCTATAAACTGTCATACAGGAGAGTTCAGACTGCCTGAATGTTTTGCAGAGAAGTTCTTGCGCAAAGAGAATGGTGGAGCCGTTGGAGTTGTTGGAGCTGCATACTATAGCCTTAGTGGTAATAACGATGGTTTCTCATTAGGTATGATAGATGCTATATGGCCGGATCCGGGTATTATACCTGTGTTTGGTACCGGTTCCGGAATATCAAACCCTGGCCCTTCGGGTGTAGCAAACAGCATCCGTACAATGGGTGATGTTGTTAATCAAGGACTTGTTCGTATGACACAAACATGGGATTCAAACGAATCTTATAAAATATATACATACAGACTATTCCACTACTTTGGCGACCCTGCAATGAAGATATGGGTTAAAAAGCCTGTGGCAGCAGCTGCACAATTCCCTGCTGATATAAACTGTGGAGCAACAACACTTACTATAAACAATGTTGTACCTGCCAATGCATTGGTTACAATTGTACAGAATGGTGAGATACTTGCAAAAGCAAAAGCCGTAGCAGGTGTTGCAACACTTAACTTCAGTGCAATAGATAATAAATATAAGACAGTAGTAACAGTATCAGCTCAGGACTATGATCCGATTGAGAGAGTTTACTCTGTTAAAGGGTGTACAACTGCTGCAGTAGCGCAATTCAGTGCATGGCCACAGCAAATTATTGCCGGCGAAGAGCTTTCGGTAGTTAGCTTTACAGATGAGTCGCAATATGACCCAACATCATGGAGCTGGAGCTTCGGATCAACAGATATTGAGTATAAAGACGGAACGTCAAACAGCTCACAGAACCCAAAGGTTAAGTATACAAAAGCTGGGAAATATACAGTATCGCTTGATGCCACAAATGCAAATGGTACCGATAAAGAGACTAAGAATAACTACATTACAGTATATAATAAGAGTGCCGAAGCAAACTGTAAGCCTGCAACACAGAATCTGTCTAATATATATGGCTTAGGAATAAGAACATTTATTCTTAAAGATATAATACATACATCGGGTACTGCAGTTCAGGATGGTGGATATAAGGATTTTACAAAAGTATTTACAAACCTTGTTCCCGGGCACTCATATGACTTTACTATAAAGACAGGAAAAAATCCTGAGCGTGTAAGAATATATGCCGACTTTAACCGTAATGGTGATTTTGAGGATTCTGAAAGCCTTATATATACCTCTGAGTTTAAGTATGAGTATAAAGGATCGTTATCGTTCCCATACGCTGTAACAATGGGCGAGATGATACGCATCAGGGTTATTAGTGACTATAAGAGTATGGATATTAACAGCGGATGTTATAGCCCGTTCTATGGTCAGGTAGAGGATTACTCTGTTGTATTTGTAGAGGGTAAACCTTATGTAAATACAAACGGATTCCATACACCAAAATTTGATGGAATAACACTTTCCGCAACACTTCCTTCTGATGGATACTCAGCACTTACTGAGCGTGGATTTGTTATAGCAAAGCATAATAAACCAACAGTTGACGACATAAAAGAGGTTTTAGAGCTATCTAAACCAGATTTTGAGAAGGAGATATCAGGACTGGATAAGAATACAGACTACTACTTTAGAGCATTTGCTAAGAATAAGCACGGACTATCTTACGGACATGCAGAGAAATTCTCGACGCTGTATGATGAGCCAACAGCACAACCAACAGATTTTGCTGTAAACAGAGAACTTAGTACATGGATTGCTCTTGAGTGGAAAGATGTTAAAACCGGACTTATTCCATGGGGATATCTTATTAAGTGGAGTGAGACAGGTTACGACGATATAACAGCTCCAACCGATGGTATTACAGATAACGGAGCTAACTCACAGATGATTCAGAAAGGTGAAGAGTTTGCTATTATTAAGAATATGAAGAGCAGTACAAAGTACTACTTTAAGATATTTGCATATAATAATGAGGGTACATCAATAGACTATCTTACAACAGGTACAATACCTCAAGTAGAGGCTACAACTCTTGGACACAGAGAGTATCTTCCTATAACATACAGTGGTGGAGAGAAGATTATAAACAGATTCAAATTTAATACAATAGATAATAGTACTGCAAGACCAAATAAAGGATATAACAACTTTACTGCAATGTCAACAGATATTGCACCAAACAAGCAGTACACAATTACACTGGATGTTAGTCATGGTAACTATACATACTACTACACAGTTTGGATAGACTGGAACTGCGATGGTTGGTTTGATAAAACAACAGAGAGCTATCCGTTTAGCGGATTAAAGGTAGGAGGAGTACTTACAAAAGATATTGTGGTACCTGCCGATGCTAAATTAGGAGAGACAACACTGCGTATTACAGGTATGTATAACAAAGCTCCGTCTTCGTTCGGAAAACACTCATATGGTAGTTCAGAAGACTATACAGTAAATATAGACGCAAATGCTAAGATAAAAGGTTTGTGGACAGGTGCTGTATCTAACAATTGGAACGAGAAAGGAAACTGGGATGCAAACGAGGTTCCTTCAGATTGTGATATAACTATCCCTGGCGGTACTCCAAAATCACCTCTTATAGTAGGAGATATTGATGTAAATGGATACCTAAGAGTTAAAGTAGGTGCAACCATTGTATTTAGCGGAGGTAATAGCGATATATCAGACAATATAATAAACGAGGGATCTGTATTAATTAAAGATGGTACAGTTACAGTTCAAAAAGATCTGCATAATAGCGCAACCAGCTCATTCAGAATAGAGGATGGTATATTTAACTGTCGCGATATGAGACGCGATTATGCCAGCTTATGGACCAAAGGAAAGATATATCTTCTTGGAGGAACTGTTAATGCAAGAAGCGTTAGATTCTCTCTTTCAGATGTTAATGGTTATATGGCAGAAGCATTTACTATGAACCTTAAAGGTAGTTTTGGAATAAACCAAAACGGATGGAAGACTGGTTCAACATCAAAGATAGTAGGTGGTGCTATAAACTTTGTAAAAGGTACAGATACTGATCGTTATATCTATGCATCAGGCGATGATGTTAGTATGACTCTGCCTGCAATTACTATTAATGCAGAAGGACAGAACATCAACCTTATTCATCCAGACGAAAAAGATAACGCTAAAAAAGTTACTGTAATTGGTGATATTACTATTCAGAAAGGAACTCTTAACACTGTTGTTGGAGATAACTTTGTTGAGAATATAGTTGTTAATGGAGGAATCATTAACGATGGAGGTTCTATGAATCTATCTAACACAAAGATATCTGTAGAGAACGACTTTAGAACAAAAACCAATATAATAACAGGTGACGAGTCTGAGATTACACTATCTAACACAACAGAGTCGCAACGCTTTGATGTTGTTGGAGATCTTACAACAGTTAAGTTTAACAATGCATTTGGTGTAGAGGTGTTTGGAACAGCAACTATTAATAAGAACCTTACGGTTGCAAAAGGATTTATAAATCTTGGACACAACAGTATTACATTAGGTGCAGACGCAACACTTACAACAGAGAATAACGCATATTTTACAAATACAGGCGAAGGTGCTCTATATAAAATGTTCGATGTAAAGAACGGAGCATCACAAAGTTTTGCTTATCCTGTTAATACAGAGAAGAAGCTGGCTACTGTAAATGTAACGATACCAAATGTAAAGAGTGTTGCCGGAAAGGTAGGAGTATCGGCCTGTACAACAACAAGCCTTGCACTTACATCGCAGGCAATGGTTAATGCCTGGTTAATAAAGTCAGACAATGTATATACCAATGCCGATGTAAATATCAGTATAGATCAAACAAACATCAATATCAACGGTAAAGACAGATCTAAACTATATGTAGCAGATCGTACGGAGTCGGGTGTTTGGATTAGCAGAGGATTAATACCTGCCGCTGATGAGGCTATAGTGATTAATGCAGTAAAACCAGGATCGTATATTACAGCAATGTACAAACCAGACGCACCAGTGGTATCTGTATCAGATCAGGCAGGTTTGGCAGCTACATTTGTTGGAGCAACCGATAAGATGGAGTATATGATTGATGGTAAAGATTGGCAGGATATAGAGACCGATACAAAACTTTACCTGAACGGACCAAGAGAACTGTATGTACGTTATAAAGCAACAGATAAATCAATTGCCGGTAGCAAAACAGCCGATCTTGATATGGACAACACAGTTGTTGCCGATCCTGTTCTTAAGAGTAATACTATTGATGAGAATAAGGCTGCCGGATCGCAGGTAGGAGTAATAGAGATATTAGGAGCTCCTTCAGGTGCTGTATTTACAGCCGACCTTGCATCAGATTCACCTAATAAGAATCTGTTCTCTGTAAACTCAGGCGCTATTGTTACAGACAAACCTCTGGATTTTGAGACTACCAATAGTTATACTATAAAGGTTGATATTAACTACAATACACAATCGTGGACAAAGGAGTTTGAGATAATTGTTAACAACATAAACGAGACTCCAACCAATGTTGAAGTAACCCCTGCAAATATTGCAGAGAATATGGATGCAAACAGCGAGATAGGTACACTGTCAACTATAGATCCTGATACAGGTGATACATTTACATATACAATAGATAATACATCTGATAATAAGAGTGCATTTGCAATTGTAGGTAACCGTCTGTTCTCTAAAATTAAATTTAATAAAGAGGATAAAGATAGCTACAAGGTAAAGGTAAGATCAACCGACAAAGGAGGTGAGTATTTTGTAAAAGAGCTTACTATTACAATAGATAATGTTAACGATCTGCCTTCTGATATCTCACTATCTAAACTTGAGGTTAACGAGAAACTTCCGGTTGATACAGAGGTGGCAGAGATTCAGGTAACCGATGAGGATACAGGCGATGCTTATACCTACGAACTTACTAACGATGGTGGTGGTAAGTTTAAATTATCTGGTAATAAAATTCTGGTTGCAACTAAGATATACTACTTTAATGGTATAGCTAATGCCAAAAAGATTAAGGTAGCTGTAACAGAAACCGCATCAGGACATAAGATAGAGAAGGAGTTTACAATTAACATACTTAACGTAAATGATAAGCCATTTATATTCTCTCATGGTAAAGATTATAAAGTTAATGAGAATGTGCCGGCAACAACAGTAGTTGCTACAATTGATTATAGCGATCTTGACGGTGATGATGTAACATTTGAGCTTGTAGAGAACCCTGATGGTCTGTTTGCTTTTGATAACGACAACCTTGTTGTTGCAAAGAATATTGACTTTGAGACAACACCAACTGTTGATATTAAGATAAAAGCAGACGATGGCAATGGGGGTACACATACAGCAGATTTCACAATTACAATTAATAATGTTAATGAGAAACCTGATGCTATAACATTATCGGCAAAAGAGATAGCAGAGAATAGTGCTATTGATACAGAGATAGGTATTGTTGATGCAACAGACCCTGATGCAGGCGATGTAGTTACTGTATCGTTATTGAGTGGCGAGGCAGATAACAGCCAGTTTGCTATTGTAGGTGGTAAGCTTGTTAATAAAGCTCTGTTCGATTTTGAAACAAAGAGCAGCTACACAGTAAAGCTACGTGCTACAGATAAAGACGGACTATACACCGATAAAGAGTTTGTGATAACTGTAACTGATGTAGATGAGACAACATTTAAGGCTATAACAATATCATCTGACAATATTGCAGAGAATGCTACAGCAGGAACTGTTGTAGGACAATTTGTTGCCGGAGTATCACGTGCAGCAGGCGAGGGTATTGTATACTCGTTTGACGGAGGTGCAGTAAACAACTTCTTTGTAATTGATGGCGATAAACTTAAGAGTAAGGTAGAGTTTAACTTTGAGGATAAAGCATCGTACGATATAAGTATTGTAGGTGTAGATACAGAAGGAACCAAGGTTAAAGCAAACTTTACAATTAACGTAACAGATGTAAATGAGAAGCCTACAGATATTACATTTAACAGCAATGGTAGCATTAAGAGTAGTGCAAAGGCAGGATATGAAGTTGGACAATTAACTGCTAACGATCCTGATGCTGGTAGTACATTAACGTTTATGCTTGTTGATAACAGTAGTAAGTTTGAGATTAAAGGCGATAAACTTATGATGAAGGTTGCGGCAACAGACCTTAATGCTAAAGAGAGTGTTAAAGTTAAGGTTACTGATAACGGTGGGTTATCTATCGAGAATACATTTGATATTACAGTTGAAAAGGTTACCTCAATAACTGATGAGACTACTGATAATAACATATCAATGTATCCTAATCCGGCTGTAACAAAGGTTATCATCTCAATATCAGACATGGCAGTTATTAATGCCGAGATATTTGTATATAACCTTACCGGAGAGATGGTAATGTATGATACCGTAAAAGGTAATAATGCATCAGAAAAGGTGTTGAATATCGACAATCTGTCTGCAGGCGAGTATATAGTTGTTGTTAGAACAGATAACAGCACAAAACGTATGAAACTGATTAAAATTTGATAGATATTACTGCTAAGTATACCAGATGGTATATATTATCTATTATCAAAAGGGGGATGCGAAAAAGCATCCCCTTTTTTTGTTCATATATAATTATGCAAGATTCATCTGAATATTTAAAAACTATCTGTTTTTGTATAAAAGGTCACTGTCATCCGAAAGTTGAA
>DKJY01000025.1 GCA_002454955.1 Bacteroidales bacterium UBA6680 | reverse complement strand
TTATAATGCGGAGTTCCATATGACTTATTAAAAACAAATTTAGACATATGAAAGAGAGATCATTTTTAGGTACTGGGTGGGCGTTTCCTCCTTCGTTTAAAAAGGATGGAGAGCAAACAGCCATGGTTAGTAATGAGGAGGATATAAGACAGAGTATTATGATACTTCTTACAACAAAACCAGGTGAAAGAATTCACCGACCTGAATATGGTTGTGGCATACACACAATGGTGTTTGAGATTATTAATACAACAACATTAACAATAATAGAGGATCTTATATCTAAGGCTATATTAATGTATGAACCACGCATTACACTGAATAGCGTTAGTTTTGATCATAGTGAGGAGTATGAAGGCATACTCACCGTATTATTAGACTATACAGTACGATTAACAAATACAAGAAGTAATATGGTTTTCCCTTTCTATTTTAAAGAGGGTACAAATCTGAGACTTAATGAGTAGAACATGGTATAAAGACGGACTGAGTAGGAGAAAGAGGCATAGAGATGCTGAAATATCCGAATATTTTGGGGTGTTTAATACCGATATTAATGCCCTGACAGCAAAAGCTATGAGCATTGCCGATTCGCTGATATTCTATGACTATAATAATAAAGGCTCTGGATATTTTAGTCAGATACTTAGCCGTAACGCATTTATTGCCTTATCGCAGATAATGCAATTTGATGTTGAAGAGGAGGAGAAGCTCTTTATAGATATATTTGAGAACGATTATGTTGGTAAGGATGCAAAAGAGCGTATACTGATATCTATGATCCTGAAGTTTATACAGCTGTTTGATATGTGGCTTGATTTTGTTACATACTCAGAGATAAACGATGCCGGATTAACTCTTTACGATGATATTAAGAATCAAATTACCGTAAATCTGAACGAACCAGTTTCTGTAATACGCCACATAATAAACCGAGATTATCCTGATCAACGCCCGCAATTGGTAAAGAGTATATGGAACTATTCCGGTAGTAATGTTAATACATCACCAGCACGTAAACTGTATCATATTAAAAGAACATTCTACAGCCTTATAGAGTCAGTAAAATTTCTTAAACGTAGAAGCAAAAGATACAACAATGAGATTGCTACAGGTGGTGATCTTGATCCATCAATTAGTCTGTTTGTAGCGTATGCTTTTAACTATAAAACAGTAGCAAATAAATTCAATAATAGATGGCAGGAGTATCCTGAATTTTATCTTAAGAACATACTTAAGGCAAAACCAAATAATATTCAGCCCGATTCAACATACCTTATGCTGAATAAGGTACCAAACATGCATAATGTTAAGGTAGATAAAGGAACAGAGTTTAATGCTGGTAAAGATGAGTTAAAAAGAGAGATACGTTATGTGAGTCAGGAGGATATTGTTATAAACAGTACAACTTTAGAGGAGGTTCACAGTATATATCTTGAACACGATAATGAGGTTGCCCCGGCTGGTGAATTAAACTATGCAACGGCAATTAAAAAAGCTGATCTAACCAAATATATTAACCCGGAAACTGATGGATCGTTAAGATCGGTGCCGGGAATAATGTTTGATAATAAAGGGCGTAAATCAACTGGTAAAAACCAGAAACGTAACAGAGATGTTCATGTTGGTATGGTAATACAATCTCCATCACTCATATTAAGAGAGGGTGAGCGTAACGTAACACTTAGATTCTCTATATCGCAAAATATTAACGATGAGGTAAATGATTTAGTAAGAAGCGTAATAGGGCAGAATAGTATAAGTGTTCAGGAGGCAACATATAAGGTGCTGAATGATGTGTTTTATATTGAGATAAGTACAGAGGATGGGTGGTTAAGAATACCATACTATACATTTGACTTTGAAAGTGTAAATTATGAGAATAACCTTCTGTTACGTTTTACACTCAACTCTGATTTTCCGGAGACAACTGGTTATAAAATGCTGCACGGAAACAGAACAGATGAGAATACACCGGCAATAAGGTTACTGATTAATGCCGATGCATGGCTCTTTCCTTATACATGGCTTAATAGAATAGATATTAATAGAATAGATATTGAAACATGTGTATCTGGTGTATCTCATATACAGGCTTATAGTGAATTAGGTCAGTTAGATACAAGTATTCCATTCTTCCCGTTTGGAGTTGTGCCAAAACGTGGTTCATGGTTTGCCATAGGCAACTATGAGATGTCGCAAAAGACCATAAAATCTGTTGATGTTAATATGCAGTGGTTACATATACCGTCTGACAATTATGGCATGTTTGATCATTATCAACTCTACAATAGCGAGATTGATAATACCTCGTTTAAGGTAAATACTCAACTACTGGTTAACAGAAAGTGGGTTCAAACATCAAAAATAAATAGTTATAATCTATTTAATACAAGCACTGATATTGATCAGCCCATTCAACCAAAAGCACCACTTAAAAACACAACATATATTAAAGGCATAGACCTTAAAAATAGTAAAGTAAAAGAGCTTGACGAGGATAAGTATACATATAATATGTTTACCAGAAGTGGTTTCTTCAGAATTACACTTACTGAACCAGACATGGCATTCGGACATCTTGAGTATCAATCGCTATTAACAGATTTCCTCATTAATAAGGTACGGTCAAAAAAACTATTACCTGAGCCAAACCTGCCATTCTCGCCACAATTAGATAAAATTGAGCTAAACTATACATCAAAAGATACAGTTGATTTGTCGCAAAAACCCGTCTCCGGGCGTGTTAAGATATTCCATGTATTTCCTTTAAGTCAGCAGCTTGTATATCCGGTAACACTTGGTAATCAATTAACATTTATGCCAGACCTTGGCGATGCAGGAAACCTGCTGTTTGGATTGAGAGGAGTAGCACGTGGTGAAGTAATAAGGATGTTCATAGATTTTACACCACGCGAGAAAGAGATTGACAAGGATAACTTCCCGCTTATAAGATGGTATATTGGCAATGGCTACAACTGGGTAAAACTCAGAGAGGATAATGTAATTCATGATACCACACGAAACTTTATAGAGAGCGGTGTGGTTGAGATACGTATGCCGGAACATCTGCCCGATATTGATAAATCGGCAAAAGGAATTATCTGGTTACGTGCAGGAGTAAAGCGTAATGTAAACAATGTATCGGCTGTTAAAGGTGTGTATCTTAATGTAATAAAGGTTACTCTTGATGCAGGTCAGGGGGTAGATAATAACATTTTGAGTAATGGCTTAAAGAAGGGAACTATAACAAAATCAAAAGCTAAAATACCGGGTATTGAGAAGATAACACAGGTTATAAAGTCATCAGAAGGAAGGATAAAAGAGAGTTATAACGATATGCGAATGAGATTGTCTGAGCGTATATCTCACAGACAAAGGGCTGTAAACAGTGTAGATTTTGAACGCTTAGTATTGCAGGAGTTTTCTGAGGTAGAAAAGGTGAAGTGCCTGCCCGGATTAGACAGTAAAGGGAATAACAGACGGGGTGTGGTAACACTTGCAATAATGAAGAAACAGTCTGATACATCAGCTATTGAATACTCTAAGGCAAATAGTAAACTGCTCATAGATATAGAGGATTATTTATCTGAGTATACAAGCCCGTTTGCTATAGTTGATGCAATAAACCCTGTTTATGAAGAGATTCATATCCGTTGTAAAGTAAAGTTCTTTGGCGATGATTATAACGAGAACTATCTTATAATGGAGTTAAATAAACTACTGAATAATTATCTGGCATTCTGGCAGGAATCTGGCGATATGCCTGTTTTTGGTAATACAATATCGCTTACAGATCTGGCAAACCTTATAAGAGGAGAGGATTATGTTGAGCACATATTAAACTTCTCTGTACTGCATATTATTGAGTCAGGCGAAAGGATATATGAACTAAACGAACTTGATGAATATACAGCAGAAGAACAACCTGTTGATTCAAACGAAAAGAGGGTGCGTTTATATCTGAATGAGATGCCGGATCAGAATAAAAATATGCAGATTATAGGAGCTTCTAAACCATGGGCAATACTTGTTCCGTCAGAGAGACACAGTATTGTACCTTATTATGAAGACCAGAATGATAAAGCAGGTATTGATGATCTTGAATTAGGAAACACATTTGTAATAGGATAATAACATGGGGCGTAGAAACAGAAAGACACTAAAGAACTATTTTGGTAGAGGTAAAATGCCAACCGAGGAGCATTTCAGCGACCTTATAGACTCAATGCTAAATATTGTTGACGAAGGATTCGATAAATCAGCAGATAATGGTATTGCTATATCGCCACTTAACGATAACGGAAGAGTAATAGGATTCTATAGAGATGTAAGTGAATATGATCCGTTATGGTCTATGGCAGTTGATAAACGTAACGGGAATCTGTATTTTAACCAGCAGGACGATAAAACAACACTTACAATAGATCAGAATGGCAGAGTAGGAGTAGGGTTAAAAGAGCCGGAGTATCAGTTCCAGACATCCGATATGGCAGGACTATATGGTCGTGTAGGAACATTTGCAACAGGTAAAGTTCCCGCAGATGGTAAGTGGTACAATATTACACAATCGCTTAATGGATGCAGGGCGCTTGAGGTTATTGCAGGTTGTGGTAAAGCGCACAGCGGTAGTTATGCCATTACAGTAGCTATAGCAACACACTGTTTTGGTGCCAAAAAGAGGGTTAAACATAATCAATCGTGGTACGGAACATGGTGTAAACGCATTCGTATACGATGGATTAACAAAGCCGATGGTTGCATACTACAGATACGCACAAGGTGCAACTACGGAGCAGGAATAATGATTCAGTACAATATATCTAACCTGTGGGACGACCCACTTATGTTAAGATCAGATACAGGTACAGAGAGTAACTAATCACAATATTAAATGCAGTTATTACCCGATTACAGAAGAGAAAGTTACTACAAATGAGTAAAGAGATATTTATAAAACCTATAACATCAGTAAAATCAGAGACCGATTACTCTGAACTGCAAAAGGATGCAATTAAGCGTATACAAGAGATGTCTGGCAATATCTGGACCGATTATAACGAACACGATCCGGGCATAACAATACTTGATATACTTAACTACGCCCTTACCGAACTCGATTACAAAAGTAGTTTCCCCCTTCAGGACTATCTTAACAGCAGTAAAAAGCAGTTTCTTGCTGAGGATTATGGTCTGTACAACCCGCTACAGGTATACCCAACAGGACCTGTTACAAGGGCAGATTACAGAAAGCTTATATTTGATCGTATACCCGGACTTCTTGATATATGGTTTATGAAAACAGAAAGATCATATACCGGACTATACGATATACTTATTGAACCAGAACCAGAACTATCAGACGTTGATAAGGCTCAATTGGAGACAAAGGTTATAGATACATTCTACTCAAACCGCAACATTGGCGAGGATATAAATACTATAAATGTTATAGATCGCGAAGGGTTAGAGATTCATGGAGAGGTAATATTAAATGAGGATGCCGATGCCTCTGATATTCTTGGAAAGATATATAACGAATGTATAACATATTTTGCACCAGGCATAAGATATAAACCGCTTAAAGAACTATTTGCAGATGGCATACCATGGGAGGATATTCTTAACGGGCCATATATAACAAAAGGGATAATAGATAATGCCTCTGTAAAACCTATGAGACATAAATATTATGTTTCAGATCTGCACAGACTAATAAGAAGAATAGATGGTGTTAAAGCTGTAAAAAATATATTGTTACGTAGCGATGATAGAGTGTTTAACGATGAGATTACAATAAGAGATTTTAAACGATCATACACCGTTAAGATACCATTAAGAAAAGATAATATTAACCTTAAACTGTATAAGAGTACAAATATAATGTCGGTAAAACTCAGAGATGTTATGAAGAGTTACACCGAGCAGCGATCTGTGATATACGGAAAACAGAACCTGACATCAGATCTGCGTAAAATGTTTCGTTACAACGCAGGTAAGTATCGTAACCTAGCAGATTACTATAGTGTACAACACGATTTTCCGGATTTCTACGGGGTTAATGAGTATGGTGTTCCTGTATCGGCTAAGAACCAGAACAGAGACCAACGCATAGCACAGGCAATGCAACTTAAAGCATACCTGCTTATATTTGATCTGTTACTTGCCGGATCGGTTACAGAACTTGAGAATGCACATAAATTGCTTAAGGTATCGCCTCAGTTACCGGATAATAAACTACCCGAGCTAACAGAGCCTATATATTTGTGGAATAAACTTATAGATATTGAGAAGTATAACCCTGTAGACTATACCGGTATAGAATTTCTTACTGAACAGAAACATCTGCTTTACAATATGCTTGACGCCATATATGGCGAAGATAGCAGACTGTATATGTTAAAAGAGTTTGATCTCTATTCTGACGACGAAACATTCGACCTGCAACGCAGAGCCTATTTCCTTAAAATGTTACCAAAGCTTGGTGTTGAGAAGGCTAAAGGGGTGAATATAACCAACCTTAATAGCGGAAATATGCCAGGTATAAAACGGTGGCTATCTGCTATGTTGGGGTTTGGTGTTAAGGATGAAATTCCTGTAACAAACGTATTTACGCGTTACTCGCTAAAACTTATAAGCGATAAGGAGTTCTATGAGGATATGTGGGGTATAATGAACATAGACTTTATATTCGATAAGCCATTTGAGGGATTTGTTAAGAGTAAAGATATATTTGATGTTCCGTTGTTAGATGTTGAGAATCCCGTAAAGAACTATCTCAAGCTTAAGGAGAGCATATACCTTCTGAACCACAATATACTATTTGAGAGCTTACTCAGAAATGGCATAGATATAAAACGATACTCAATTATATATGTAAGTAATTCAGAACAGTACCTGCTTATATATAGTGCCGAGGAGCGTAACGAAAAGGTTAACCTTGGGCGTTTTAAATCAAGAGCAGAAGCTGCAAAGATTGCTAATCAATTCAGGCGTTTTCTTATAATGCTTAATATGCAGAGCGAGACACTATACGTTGTTGAGCATATAATGTTACGATCGGTAAACGATACAGATGGTTATACACTACGAATAAACGACAAAAACGGTGATCAGAACTTCAGACTGCTTAATCCGATAGGAAGAGACAGTATAAATACCCTGCTTGATAAGATGCCGGAACTGTTTAAAGATAATACCAGATTCAGAACGGGCGAGATGAAGAACGGTAAATACGCTCTGCTTGCCAAAATAGATGGCAATACAATATTCTGTACAAATGAGTTTAACGATAAAGAGTCTGCACAGGAGTATCTTCAGATATATATTAGCGATCATGCTCAGGATATAAGGCAGTTTACTGAGATATGTTATAAACGTGATAAAAATGTTGTATTGCCAGAAGACTTTATGGATCTTGAGGCAAGCATTGTATTTCCGTGCTGGTCGGCACGATTAAACAATCCTAAATTCCGCGATTGGTGCGAGGAAATACTGTCAGAGCATGTTCCGGCACACCTCAAAATAAAGGTATACTGGATAGATATATCGTTAATGCGCGATTTTGAGAAGATATATTTTGATTGGCGGGAGGCTTTGGTAAACGGAAGTAAGGAGCAGAGAGAACAGCTCTCTGTAGATATGTGCATATGGCTATATAAGAACAGAAGATATATATCAGATGAGTGATGATATAACCATAAAGAGAGTTAATTTCGATTTTAAGGTTCATAACGAGCAATTTGCCTTTGACCTTAATAGTAACTGGTCCTCGTTCTTCCGAAAATCGTTTGTGCAGATAGTTGATGATGTTCTTAAGAAACATAACAAAACCAACCAGAGTATCTACATAGATAGTATAGATCTTGACCTTGGAGAGATACGAGAAGATCTGTTCTATGAGCAGTTCCCTGCTATACTGCGAACTAAGATTGAAGAGGCTGTTATAAAGGCTATAAATAGTAGCAGCAACTCCTCAAAAACTGTTATTACAGATATAGAAACAGTTAAATATGATGCTCTTATCTTCTTTCTTATTAACGGATATCTGCCTTGGCAATTAGCCAGAGAGTACCGCGATATAAACCTGATGTTTAAGAGTACACTTAAAAACAGAGCAGATTATTTTAAAGCATTTCTTATAAAAAACGGTCATATAACCTCGCTCAGAGAGCGTCTTGTTGTGCAGCTTACAGATCTTCAGCTGGAGAATATTGTAAATATTGTAGAACCAACAGAATCCTCTTTTATTATCGGATATTTCAGATTTGTACTGTATAACTATAAACACATTAAAGACAGCGAGAAACGTAAAGACAACTACCGTAATGCTACATGGCATGTAATAATAGGTTATCTGCTACAGAATAGAGGAACCTACTTTAACAAACGCGATTTTGTAAAATCCACTATTGAGTCGTTGTCGGCAAAATACAATATAAAGTTTAGTGTAATGCTGCGTTACCTCTCAACAGGTATCACATGGTTTAGCCGCCAGTATAGTGGCATTACAGAGCTGGTGCAGATATTGTCTGATATTACACTGTACGAAACAGATATACAACTGGGTTTCTCTGATACACAGAGAGTAAATAGAAGCAAAGATCAACATAAACAGATTAGAGATAAGGCTTACAGTAGTAATAAGGAACGTATCAGGGATATTTACAAACAGATAACAGGAAAAGATTACAAAGGAGAGGTAAATATATTATCAGCCAATATAGATAGCAATGCTAACCTGAATAGCCTGATATCTGCAATAAATACTAAAATATATGGTGCAGAAAATATTGAACTGTCGCCACATAATATCAGAGATTATCTGATTAAAAGAGATAAAGATGATGGCGATACTGCGGCTAAACGCTATCAGATAATCAGATACCTGTTACAGGCCGATAGCCGTAAGAGACTGCTGAATATCTTTACAGAGGATGAATTATGCAAACTTACACTATTTGTTGAGCCTGAACATGGCAATTTTATTGTGACATATGCAAAAACACTTGATAAGCAGAGAGCAGAGGGTTTTCTCGAAGGCAAAGCCGGCAGAGAGTTTAGTACAATAAAGTGGGAGTTTATATTTATCTCTGCGTTTCAGGACAGAGGCTCATACTTTAATCGCAAAACATTTGCTATATCTGTTATTAACAGAATATCTGCCCACTACAACCTCAGTTTTGCAAATGTAATAGAGTATATATACAGAGGAGTTACCAGTGCAGATATATCAACAGATATAGTGCATCTTATTAAAGATATATACAGAGAGTGGAAAGATAAAAGATCAGACGATAACCATACAGACAATATTAAACAAAAGAGCTTGCTAAAAGCAGTTGATGTACAAACCACACTTATACTATTCCGAAACAGCATACAGGGTATATATACTGCATACGATATTGTTACGTATGTAAGAGAGGCGGTAATAACAGTACTGTTACGTCCGATATGGCGCAGAGAGTTTATTGCAGCACTTAACAATACCGAACTGAAAAAACTTACCCTACTTGTTGAACCCGATGAATATGAGTTTATAATAGCATATTCAGAGTCGCTTGATAGTGATGATAGTACAACCAGACTACAGACAGGTACAGATAACGTATTCCAACAGCTAAAGTGGGAGTTTATATTTATAGCTATGTTAGAGGATAGAGGTACTGCATTTAACCGGAAATCGTTTATACTATCTGTACTTGAAAAGATATCCGGACACTATAACCTTGTATTATCAAAGGTTGTAGAACACCTGTATAAGAGCATAGTTGAGATTAATACCAATGCATACAGAGATATCTGTAATATATTAAAGGAGATAAACATAACCCTAAAGGAGCAGCGGAGCTCAGCAACCTCAATATCTGACAATAGTATTAATAATTACAGATATGGCAATAAACTCTACAACTTTATAGCTCTTGGTTATATTGATAGTTCTGATAACGATAATATATACAGAATATTCAGTTATCTGAGAACACATCAACCAAATATCCTTAACCGGGTATTAGAGAGGTTAAGGTCAGGATTTGTACTTTCAGATTTCATAACAATAAAGAGTCATAAACAACTGTACCGGGAGCTAATACTATATACAATATCTGCATATAACCTGAACCTGCCGGGTGGTAAACAGGTACAGAGTCTGTTCAAAAATATTGCTACAGACAGATTTAATACAGTACCAATTACAACGTTTAAATTAATGTTTGCAGCCTGCATACAGAATAGGGTTGAGTGGTACAGTATTGCGTGGAATCAGCTTACAGAGTCTGCGCATAAAAGTGCAACATTGGCTCCTCATATGTTTGAAGCTATATCGGATGAACTACTAATACCGTTTCTCTGTTGTGCAGCTTCAAACAACAATTATAGTATCATAAAAAGATATCGTAATACACTGTTCAACCGCATATTTACATCAGAGAGGCTATACAGACAGTTTGCCGTATCGTTACGTATACATAGCAGTTTACGCTACATGTTAATGGAAGTAACCAATAACTATATGCTGCAATTAATGTCAGACAAGCTCCATCTGCTGAATCTCAGTAAAACAATATCAGAAACAGTAATGATAGTTTTTATGCAGAACCGATTAAATAATATACTGGATGCAACAAAACTTACAGAAGCAATATGTTATCTTATTACATCAATACAATATACAGATGAGACAAATGCAATATCGGGCTTCATGAACATTATAACCCGATATATCAGCAAACAAAATAAAACAGACAGGTGGAGTGCAGATATTAAAGAGATACTAAGTAATAGCTCTGTAACAGATAAAACAGCAGATATGTTGAGTAGTTTTATTGATACAGTTGATAGCGATGAGATACATACAGATATTGATGAGGATAACCTTCAGGCTATAGTAACAGATGCACTATGTTGCAGATTTGGTAAAAGCAGGCATAATAATGTATCAGACAGATTTATTGCAGACGACAAACATCTTACGGAGTTAATATATAGTGCAACAGAACAGAACAATAGATACCTTGCAGAGATAACTCTTAATGATAGCATTAACAATACAAGCCTGATAGATTGGCTATGCAATGCCACATCTGAAATGAAAAGATACCTGATAAATTCTGGAGCAACCATATACTACAAAGCATTTATAAATAATATCTATATAGTAGATACACTGTTGCACAGGCTTGTTAAAGAGTATAAGATAAACGAGTTACCAGCTGATTTTACACATAATATGTTATTGCATTATCTGTTTGGCAGATATATTAATAGTAGCAGATATAATTTTGTAACGCTATATATTAGTAGACTATTTGATAGTTTAAATAGTAACAACATATCTATATTCAGAGATAGCTTAATAAGAGAGCTTAAGAGAAATAATGGAGAGGCTGTTGAATATATATTATCTGTAATAGATAAAAAACCTAAATATGCAGAGCTTAAAACATCTGCCAATGGAAATACCGGTGATACATCCCTGTTCAGATCAGATAATGACAACGATATAGAGGATGGTATACCGATTGATAATGCCGGAATAGTAATAGTAGCATCATATCTGCCACGATTATACTCAATACTTGAACTTGTTAAGAATGATAGTTTTATTAACGATGAGGCGCAGAAACGTGCAGCAATGTTAACACAATATATTGTACTTGGTACCGCAACATTTCCGGAACATCAGCTTGTACTAAATAAAATACTTACAGGCATTGATATATCTGCTGTTCTGCCAAATGGGTTTGATATAACAGATAAGGAGAAGAGTACTATTGAACAGATGCTTAAGGGGATTATACAACACTGGAGTGCACTTAAGAATACATCTGTTGAGGGATTGAGAGAGAGCTTTCTGAAACGTGAAGGTATTATATACCGTAACGATAAAGAGTGGCATCTTACTGTAGAGCAAAAAGGATACGATGTACTTATTGACAGACTACCATGGAGTTTTACTACAATAAAGAGTAAATGGATGGATAGCACACTATTTGTAAAATGGAGATGATATAATAATAAAGAATGTGTGTAACGGTGATATATGTCATCTTTTTTGTTTTGTCTGTAACTACATATTTATCAATATAATTAGTAAATTGATTATTGGTATAGAACTATTAAAATTATACTGAAGATCTACCAGAACATAGAGTTAAAATGAAAACAGATAATAAACCATACTATCATGAAATCTGACTATGAAAAAATAGTAGCGAATAGCCCCAAAACGGTTTTGCAGAATAGATCAAACGGAACTAAATATATAGAGGATAACCGACCGGAATCTATAGCACAACGTAAACTATCAGATGCTATTCAGAGAAAGATGGAGCAGAATGCAGCACAGGGAAAATACTCTATACAACGTGAGGCATTTGACGAAGAAGATATGCAGATGAAGGCAATTCAGCGAGAGGCATTTGACGAAGAGGATATGCAGATGAAAGCAATACAACGCGAATCATTTGATGAGGAAGATATGCAGATGAAACCTATACAGCGTAAAAGCGCGCCTGACGGTTTTAATTCAATCCTATACAATGTATCAGCACTTACAGGAACAGATGTAACAGATGCAAAAATTAATCTGAACTCATCTAAACCAGCGGCAGTACAGGCACATGCATACACACAGGGTACAGATATACATGTATCGTCAGGACAAGAGAAGCATATTGCACACGAGGCAGTACATGTAGCACAACAGAAGCAAGGACGTGTACAACCAACAATAGATGTAGCCGGATTGCCGGTAAATGATAATCCTGGATTAGAACGTGAGGCAGATATAATAGGAGAGAAGGCTTTGAAATCCAGACTGTAATTAAATTCCGGAACTTTGAAGTGGCAGCTTATCCAGCACATCTGCCTGTAGTTTGCCTACCTTTTATTGTGCGTATTAAAACTAGTACCGAAGGTACGTCAATTTGTAAGCGTTGAATGAAATTCAACGCTTGTAAAATATTAATTCTAACCCTGAAAGGGTTTATGTACAAGACTATAATAGTGTTATTTTGTTAGCTATTGAAAACAGCAAATAAAACATCACCAAATTTTAGCAATTATACTTCACCACATTAGATTAAAAAATATATCGCTTAGAGCAGAGCGGTCGGTATAGCAATATATCTTATCATTATAGTTTGTTGCCTCTGTTGGCGCGAGCTTTATAATAAATAACTACTGCAGATTCAGATATGCAATAGTTCGTGCCTCCCGCTAATTGATAATACTAAGCATCCCGAAGTGGCAGCTTATCAAGCTTTATGCAGCGCATTTGCCTGTAGTTTCCCTACCTTTTATTGTGCGTATTAAAATTAGTACCGAAGGTACGTCAATTTGTAAGCGTTGAATGAAATTCAACGCTTGTAAAATATTAATTCTAACCCTGAAAGGGTTTATTTACACGACTATAATAGTATTATTTTGTTAGCTATATAGATTAAAAGTATCCCTCGTCCCTTCAGGACTTGGGAATTTGATCTCTATTTACCAATGGGCTACACCCATCGGTAACTACTTCGTATCCCTTTGGGATTCAATTATTATAGAGATACATCGGAAGACGAAGTCTAATACGCCTGGGAGTTGAATGCGGAACAGCATACTATTGGAGCAGAAGCCGTATGGGAGGTTGGGCAGTAGCTCAGAGTCCTATATTAGGAACAACAATAACCTTGCAACGTTTGAAGAGACGAGGATATATTCCTTTAATAGAGATGTATCAAAAAGTGTTGTCAAAACCAACAAATAGAGACTCTCTATTTAACCAAACACATTGTGTTTAATTATCTATTTACCTGTTTCTTATAATTTAAAGAACCGCCGTATACGAGATCCGTACGTACGGTGGTGTGAGAGGCGCAACGTGGGCTCTATAGCTCACGTCCGTCTACTCGATTGTGTGGCGTAATTATACTTTCTCAGAATCCCACTTCTTTTCTAAATCCATAAAATCATTCAACACTAAGTCACTTTTAAATTCCTTACGTATATGAAGAATAAGTGGTGAAAATCGTTCTTTATATGTTCTAAATACAACATAGTAGTATTTTTTTATCATAGTTTCATCTACTACATTGTCCTTAACCAACTGACCTATCCAATCGAGAAAGTTCAAAACCCCTATAACTGCAACATAATAATTCTCGTCATCACATATTGCTTTGACAATATCATTTTCTGTTTTGTCTTTGTTTTGCTGCCATACCATACGTGCAACTATTGAATAATCGGAAATTTCTTTAGAAGACCAAAGCTTCATAATTTCAGATGAATACTTTCTTAATTCTAACTGATTCTGTTCCTGTTGACTCTTCAATAAGAAATGTTGATTCGCTGCAATATATATTAATGATGTAACAGCAATACCAATACCCATTATTTGTATTACCGTATTAACAATATCGTTTATTCCATGAGTTTTAGTCTTATCTAAAGGAATAAATATTAAATATATTATTGCAAGTATAATTGTCAAAGATATACCAATTATCAACGTTCGATATTTAATTTTGACACTGATATTTATTTCATCATTTCCCATATGTTATAGTTTTAGTTAATTGTTCTTGTTTTTTATGCCACACAACGAGGAATGTAAGTGCTGTTGGCTTTCATTCAATGCACTCACCTCGATATTTTTCAATTAGCCGACATAAATAATGCTTGTTAATGCTTATTACTTGCGTTCTTTATGGCGGCGGAGTTATTTCAACGCAACCACACCCAAAAACCTATGCCAATGGCATTTACATAGTGTGTGTGCCCTGCATGTGTATCAGTGCACACTTGTTAAATTTATTTACAAAACGGAAATATACAAATTTACGTTATAAAAATAATAAACAAATGTGTTATTTGTTCTGGAAGGTGAAAGTCCTTTATGGGTGGGATTAGTGCCCTAACCATTAGTAAGCCACAAGCTGGTTCTTTGTGAGAAGAGCAGTGAAGGAAGTGAGACTGCAAAATTTGGTACCGACGAACAGGAACAGCATATGAGGCATATAATTTTGGGTAAGCAATCACATCTTTGTAACGCCCCATGAAACGGAATTATATGTAGATGCTGCGGGAATTGAATGAAAGAACAAACACTTACCGGGGGAGGTCTCTGAAACTACGTGTAGTTATACAGAGAAGTCAGCAGACGCCATAGTACCTTATATCTTGATGTAAGAGAAGGGCAGAACTTTAAATTGTTACAAACTTTGATTGGAGGTTTATATGTTTACACATATACCAGCCATTAAGGAGCGTAACAGAGAAACAGAAAATAGAAATGGTATTAATAGAGAAGATTCTTTATTCAGGTAATTTAACACATGCATGTTACGATGTTGTTAAAAACAAAGGAGCCGGAGGAGTTGATGGAATGAGTGTAAAAGATCTTAAATTATATCTGGATAAAAACAGAAAATATTTAACCCTTCTTATACGCACAGGAAATTATCTACCTCAACCAATACGAGGGAAGTGTATACCAAAAGGGAATAATAAAACGCGATTATTAGGAATACCAACAGCGGTAGACAGAATGCTACAGCAGGCAGTATTAAGGGTTATTATGCCAAAATATGAGTATATATTCTCTAACTATAGTTATGGTTTCCGACCAAGCCGAAACGCACATCAGGCAGTTTTTAGATCACTTAGTTACATCAATTTAGGCTACAATCATATTGTAGATATTGATCTTAAGAATTTCTTTGATGAGGTAGATCACGTACTATTGTTACAAATTCTATATCGTAAGATTAAATGCAAAGCGACAATGTGTTTAATACGCAGGTGGTTGCGAGTTCCAATAGAGATAGATGGCAAGTTATGTAAACGGCGAAAAGGCGTTCCTCAGGGAAGTCCATTGAGTCCTTTATTGTCTAATATCATATTAAATGAATTAGACAACAAGCTAGTGTCAAAGGGTTTGAAATTTGTACGTTATGCAGATGACTTTAGTATCTATTGTAAATCGAATTGGAGTGCCCGAAAAACGGGCAATAGTACCTATCTGTATCTAAAGAATAAGTTGAAACTACCTGTCAACCTTGAAAAAAGCGGAATAAGAAAGCCAATAAACTATGAAATATTAGGATATGGTTTTGTTCCAACTTATCGGAAAGGAGAAAAAGGTAAATACCAACTAGTTGTAGCAAAGAGTAAATGGGCAACATTTAAGTTTAAATTAAAAGAGGTTACAAGAAAGACAATCCCGATTAGTTTTGAAGAGCGTATACAACGTATCAACGATATACAACGAGGATGGTTAAACTACTTTAGGTATAGTAATATCCATCAGAGATTAAAAACAATAGATGGTTGGCTAAGAAACAGATTGCGATATTGTATATGGCATTACTGGAAGAAACCAGAAAAGAGAAGACGCAGCCTGATTCGTTTAGGAGTTGAATGTGGAACAGCATACTCATGGAGCAGAAGCCGTATGGGAGGTTGGGCAGTGGCTCAGAGTCCTATATTAGGAACAACAATAACCTTGCAACGTTTGAAGAGACGAGGATATATTCCTTTAATAGAGATGTATCAAATAGTTTCAAAACCAACAAACAGAGACTCTCTATTTAACCAAACACATTGTGTTTAATTATCTATTTACCTGTTTCTTATAATTTAAAGAACCGCCTTATATGTTCCTGAGAAAAGGAATGTATGAAATACATTTCTTCGAAAGGAAGGGGCAGAGCCAGCGTACGTACGGTGGTG
>DKJY01000160.1 GCA_002454955.1 Bacteroidales bacterium UBA6680 | reverse complement strand
TCTATCATATAATTACCATTATTCGCAAAACCTGCTGATTTAAACTCATCACAACTAGCTTTTATTATTGGAGATGTTATCTCAACATGATTACTTGTTACTGTTAAGCCATCAATATTGTTATCATTTGGTGTTACTGTTACCTTCCATATATCTCCTGTTTTAATCTCTTTCCAGGATATTTGGTTATTACTGTTCTCTAATAATTTATTCTCAGAATCATATCCGCTATATAAACTCTCTACTTGAGAATTACTTAAGGCTCTATTGTAGATCTTTACTTCATCTATAAAGCCGTCATAATAATATGTGCTAAAATGAGATCCTATTCTAACCTTAGCATCTGAGTTTACTATATTGCCTTTTACCTTGGTTTCTGACTGAAACTTACCATCTACATACATTCTAATATAATTCCCATCATAGGTTACTGTTAAGAAGTACCACTTACCTGTCTCTTTTCCAACATCAGAGAATACTCCTTCTGAAACATATCCTCCATCTGTCCATATATAAAACTCAAAACGATTACCAGGGGTTCCATTTCCACAGATAAGTTGCCACCCTTCATTGCCTTCATTATCTCTTTTATCTACAATACCTCCCCAATCAAATTTATTTGTATTTACCCAAGCTGATATTGTAATGTTATTCACACTCTCTGTACCTGATATATCTCCAATCTCTATATAGTCTGAATCTCCATCAAACTCATAAGCTCCTTTGGAGTCATATCCGCCATTTGATGTATAACTTGCGCCATGTATTGTTCCGTGATAGCTGTTTATATAGTCCTTAACTTTTCCTGAAGCCAATGCTCCACCATCCATTGGCATATCAATTATCTTTATTGAACTGTATGTTACGCCATTGTCTGTACTTACCTGCCAGTTATATATTAACTTATCTGATGACTCCGGAAGAGTTTGTGCTGTTAAATTATTTGGTAGTGAAATCTCATTTGCTCCTCCATTTATCTTTGCATTGGTTAACTCTGTAACAGGCATCAGCAATGGACTATATCTTATAATTGCACTGTTTGATTCCCAGGCAAATGATTGCCAAAGTGCTGGTTTTGTATTACCATTTAAATTTTTTGCTAATATATCTCTGCCTGTCAGTAATAGTATTACTAAAAAGAGCATTCTTAGTGTTATGGGGTTCATAATGTTCTAGCTTTATGTTCTCACTATACAAGCAGTCATACTTCATAACAAAGTACTAAACCACTGCTACTTATAAGTTACAAAAACTATATTACTATTACCACTTTTTGCAAAAGTTTTACATTAATTAATAACAAATCAGACAAAACAACTGCTAAATAGATATGTAGATATTATTAGTATATAGAGTTAAAATAGGATTGAATATAGATCAGGTTATGAGAGATATCACCCCTTCTTTCTGAATTCTCTTGGATTAATTCCAAACTTTCTTCTAAAAGCTGTTGTAAAATGAGAGGCATTATCATATCCACACACATTAGCTACATCGATTATTGTTTTGGTTGAATTAAGTAATAAATTACATGCTAAATTCATTTTGTACTCAAACAGATATCCATATATAGTTTGATGATAGACCTCTTTAAAACCTCTTTTCAGATAAAGTTCATTTATACCAATGTTTCTGGATAATTCACGTATAGTGGGCGGTTCATTAAGGTTAGACAATAATATACGTTTTGCTTCCCTTATTTTCTCAATATCAACTTTTGATTTACTATTTACCTTAAAAATATTTTCATCGTTATTCATATAATCCCTGAATTGGTACGATAAGAGTTCCATAACTTTTGCTTCAATATATAGTTTGCTACATCTACCCATAAGATCCGCATCCTCAATCTGCGAAACAATACGAGACATCTCTAATGTTGTATTCAGATAGTTAGAATTGTAATTAAATGACTCTCCTGTCATAAATCTATTGTAGACCTTTTCAAACATATCAGGATATCTGTTTACCAATTCCTTAAAATACTCCTGATGTATATAGATACAATAAAATTGACATTTAGTGTTCTTATTAAAGGTATTTATACCAACATCTCCTTCGTTTAAAAACCAAAGATTGTGTGTTCCACTATTCGCAACCACATCTGAACCTCTCTTATTCCTGAACAGAACATCTCCATTAAGCATAAAATGTAACGATAGTACCGGAGTTGAATTATATCCAACCATATTTACATCCTTATAAAACAGACTATTCCATTTTGTAATACTTATGCCTGACATATTTTGTCCGGTAAAGTTTACAAAACCCAGACTGTCTGTATTTCGGGTATTTTGCGAATTATAAAGAAGATTACCTTCTTCAGATGAAAGTTTCCTGTCACTAATAAGCTCTTGAATATTATAATCACATATATTTAAGTTATGCATCAAATTACTTTATATTAAACTTTCATTCCTTCTTATTAAACTATCCACTTTAATTACTCCCATACATTTGCACCAAATGTTTATGTGTGTATTGAGATTACAAAACTAGGGTTGCCGGATTTAATCTACAATAACTACATTATGTGATTTTTACACACCTGAAACATTTTTAATTGGGTAGTTCTATGATTTTTCAGGTAGATGAGGAGATTAAAATTTAATAAGAAGGCAGTACAGAGATGTAGCATATATCTTTCGGTTTTACTTTGTCAGTTACTGATAGTTGGCAATATAAATGCACAAACACATATCTCAGGAACAGTACGCGATGCTAAAACAAACGAGTTAATGACAGGTACCTCTGTTGTTGTTAAAGAGATTTATCAGGGTACAATAACCGATGGTAATGGCAAATATGAAATTACTGTTCCAAACGGAAAATACACTTTAGTTTTCTCATTTTTGGGTTATCAGGATATTGAAAAAAAGATTGATTGTAACAAAGAGAAGATTACTGTAGAGGTATCGTTACAACCATCGGTTATGGCAATGGACGAGGTTGTGGTAACAGCAAAATCAAAGGCAAGACGAATAAGAGAAAAAGCAATGCCTATATCTGTAATTACGATGAAACAGCTACAAGGAACTGTTAGTAATGTCAGCGATGTACTCTCTAAAACATCGGGAGTAAAAATACGGGCATCAGGTGGTGTTGGTAGTGCTTCCCGTATCTCTGTAAGAGGTCTTGAGGGGAAAAGAGTTGGTTTTTTTATTAACGGAACTCCGTTAAGCGACAACAGCGACTTTGTTGACATTAACGACATTCCTGTAGATATGATTGAACGTATTGAAATTTACAAAGGTATTGTTCCTGCTAATCTAGGTGGTTCTGCAATAGGAGGAGCTGTAAATATTGTTACCAAAGAGTATCCTCCCGGATATATTGATGCCAGCTACACTATTCAATCGTTTAATACACATAAGGCAAGCGCAATATTTAAACGAAACAGGAATGGTCTAGAATTTGGTATTGGTGGTTTTTATACATACTCAGATAATAACTATAAAATGGTATTACCAAAGGAGTATGGTGGTGATACTGTTACACGTGATCACGATAACTTTCAGAAGATAGTTATAGCTACAGGTTTAACCTCAAGAAAATGGTGGTTTGATGAGATGATAATTGAACCGGCAATAATATATTCTGAGAAGGAGATACAGGGTATAAAAAGTAACATTCAGGAGGCAAAGAGTTTCTCTAATGCTTATATACTGACCAATAATAACAATAAAAAGAACTTTCTTATTGAGGGGTTAGATCTTGATTTTGATAACACATACGGCTATACCATATATAAATTTCAGGATAAAAGTATGTATCTGTTTAATTGGGATGGAACACATAAAGACACAGTATTTAATAAGACAATAGGAATAGGTGAAGGCGAAATAGGTAAACAACCAAACGATGCATTGATAAAGAAACATAGTTTTCATCAAAAGATAAATCTTAACTATGTAATAAACGCCAGAAACTCAATAAACCTTAACTCTCAATATCGCTATGTAAGAGGTATACCAGAAGATCCGCTTAAGGATAAAGTGATAGGGTATAAAACAAACTTTAATAGCAATATGAATAGCTGGACTTTAGGGCTTGCATATGAGTATAATTCAGCAAATAAAAAGTTTACCAATGTTATAAATGGTAAATACTACTACTACCGTATGCAGACAAAGTTAGTAAAAGGGCTTGATCTTGACTTTGACAGCACACCGGAGAATATAGATAACCGTAAAAGCGATTTCGGAATAAGCAATGCTTTACGATATAGAATAACGCCCTCGTTTCTTATAAAAACATCGTTGGCATATGATGTACGACTACCTGTTGAGGAGGAACTTCTGGGAGATGGGTTTATGATAGCTGCTTCTGAGAATCTTGTTCCTGAACGTAACACTAGTTTCAACTTAGGATTTATGTTTGATAAGAGCAATGCAAAGCATAACCGCCTTCAGGTTGAGGTAAACGGATTTTACATGTATCTGACAGATATGATACGTTTTACAGGAGGACGTTTGCAAAGTATTTACAAAAACTTTGGCGAGATGCGAACCCTTGGTGTTGAGATTGAAATAAAAGCAGATGTTACCAACTGGCTATATCTGTGGGGAAATGCAACATATCAGGATTTAAGAGATGTACGTAAATACGAAGCTGGCTCAGAGGTTCCGAATCCTACAAAAGATTATAGAATACCAAATATACCATACCTCTTTGCCAATGGTGGTATTGAGCTTCACAAAGCAAATCTTTTTGGTATAAAAGGTCAGAATACCCGCCTTTATACTGATTGCTCTTTTGTTGAAGAGTACTTCTACGATTTTGAGATGAGCAAAAAACAGCAACGAAGAATACCTAGAACAATAACTTTTAATGCCGGGCTAGAACACAGTCTGCATAATCAAACCATTTTTATAAGTATTCAGGCTAACAATATAACAGACAAAAGAGTTATGTCTGAATTTAACCGCCCGTTACCGGGTAGGAATTTCGGGTTAAAATTAAGATATGTATGGAAGTAACAGAGTATTAGTCGGCAGATATTACAAATGTAACCTATCGCTGCCGCTATACAGCATATAAATATTCAGAAAAATGAAAATCGTATCAAAAATTACAGTAGCAGGCTTAATTGTTCTCGGCCTGATGTCTTGTAAAAAAGACAAAGATGATAATCCACAAGCAAAAGAGGGTAATTTACTTGTAACCACAATGGTGGTAAATCCTAACGGACAATCAGGTTCATCGTATATGCAACTTATTGACAACATAGGGACACAAACCCTGACAAACTCAAATGCTACACCAATACCATTCAACTGTACTCCAATTATCAGTGGAAACGATATATATATCCTGCCAGGATGGAGCGGACAGAGTGGTTTAATAGAGAAGTATAACAGGGTTAATGGTGAGCTGGTAAAAAAAGGAGAATACACAACATCACCTACAGATATAGCTACAAGTGCTGTTGTAAAAGGAGATTTTGTATATATCTCTTTAGCAGGAGCAGGAAAGATATTGGTATTGAAGAGTTCTGATATGTCATTGGTCAAAGAGATAGATATCTCATCTTATAGTGTTGGTGATAATAACCCCGATCCTTCAGCAATGCTAATAAGAGACAATCACTTGTTTGTTGGTTTATCGCAAATGGTTGGTGGATATTTTCCTGCACCAAACAGACCATATACTGATCTGCTTATTATTGATACAGACAACAATAAGGTTGTAAAGATGATTACTGAGAGTTCATCCGGCATCTCATTTCCGGCAAGACCTATTGATCCTAACTCTATATTTATGGACGAGAATAAAGATATATATGTTGTAGGACTTGCGGGATGGGGTTATCCGGGGCACAATGCAGGTATATTAAGGGTTAAAGCAGGAGAGACCGATTTTGATAAAAGCTATAAGTTTATATTTAATACAACTGCTATTCAGGGAGAGAGCAATAACTGCAATTATACTCAGGCTGTTAAATACTACAAAAACGGAATTATGTATGCAACAGCAAACATTCCGGCTTATGTAACAAATCCTAAAAGTCCGAACCCATTAAAAGATCGTACTGTAGTTCCGTTAGAGATAAATCTGGCTGCAAAAACTATCAAAAAACTTGATTTCCCATTCAGTAATAGTTTCAGCTACTCGGTTGAGATTTATAATGATATGGTAATATTTGGTCTGGCAACAACAACAGCAAGCGGATTCTTCACATATAATCCTACAACCAAAGAGGCTAGCTCATCCCCTATAATTACAACACAAGGATCGCCATACTGGGTAACACCATTCTAAACCTTAAAAACAACAGTAGGGTATGTTACAATGTATCCTACTGCTGTTAAATGAATAGATATCATTATTTAAATAGTAGTATTACCAATCAAACATTATAACAATCTTTTCTAAAACATTCACAGCTAACCTTAACTATATGGTTTAGTCTATATTCTGAAAATCATATCTCTTTTATAAAGTAATTTGAGTCTGATATTATCTTTTTACTCGCCAAATTCAAGTCGCACAACATCTTGATTAAACAATAATATTTCCATAACAGATATAGGTGTTTCAAACTCATAGATATTTCCTAATCACCGCTAGATTTATTGATAATAATAACCTAAATTTGGTATCGGATTCCGGGTATATTTATCTATTTTTTGCACTCAAATTAATCTGGAAACCCTATCTCTTATCAATTAACATTGATAATTCTTATTTAACCTTATAAAAATTTAAGTATAAATGTCACATCAACATCATAAACACGAATCAAAAACCCTTTGGGTTGTATTGTTAACTGCTATTACAATGGTTGTGGAGATAATATTCGGACTTACTTCTAAATCAATGGCATTACTTGCCGATGGTATTCACATGGGGTCTCATGTACTGGCTATTGGTTTAAGTTGGTTAGCATATGTAATAGTCAGAAGAGTCTCTAAAAGTAACAAATTCAATGGCAATTCAGATAAAATCCTTTCTCTTTCGGGATATAGTAGTGGATTGATGCTATTAATTTTTGCAATTGTAATTATGGTAGAAGCTATTGAAAGATTCTTTACACCAGTTGAGATTGTATATAAAGATGCTATAATGGTTGCTGTTATTGGTTTAGCTGTTAATGTTGCAAGTGCCTTTTTATTACATCATAATCATGAGGAGTCTGATCACAATATTCGTGCAGCATATTTACATGTAATTGCAGATGCTCTAACAAGTTTGTCTGCTATTTTAGGATTAATTGTTGCTATGATTTGGGATATTCCGTTTATAGATACTATTGCTGCAATTGTTAGCTCTCTGGTAATTATTAAATGGTCTGTAGGACTTTTAAAGGATTCCGGTTCTGCTCTACTTGATATTAAGGACAATAACCATAGTCATAAGTATGAGCATCACCATTAACAATAATGATTCTAATGCAAGTTTAATCTGGCAAATAAAACAACAATATGATCAGATTAGATACGAATAATAATTCGTATCTAATCTGTCTCTACAACAATCAATCTGC
>DKJY01000075.1 GCA_002454955.1 Bacteroidales bacterium UBA6680 | reverse complement strand
TAAAAAACAATTATAAACAGATAAAACTATAATTTATCTGTAAAAGAACTCATAGTACTTTCCGAAATCCTCCATTGTTTCAGGGTAAAAATCAGATTTATTATCCTCTCCTACCTGAAGCATATCCTGTAGTATTGTCATACATATCTGCACCTCATAACCAAAACGCCCCTTACCATTTTCTTCAGCTACTCTTTCAAAATAATCAAGCTTAGATGTTGCCGAATATATAGCCTCTTTTGCAAGCTCCTCTGCTTTATCTCTTCGTCCTGCTTTATAGTAAGCATCAACCATTGGTGCAACAAATAGTCCCAACGGAATTTTATTAGATGGCATAATCTTCTCGGCATATTCAAGCACCTCAACAGCCTTCTCTTTATCGCCACGTTTTGTAAATTCATTTGCCAAACGGGCAAATTTATTTCTTAAACGCAATACCGAAAGGGTTCTGGTATTATAGTAGTCGCAAAGAACATCATCTTCATTTAATCTACCATAATTAAACTTATTTACAAGGTTATTATATAGTATATCCGGATCTATTCGTCCTACATTAGTATAATCATCGGTAGTTGTTTTAATAGGTACCAAACGCCATGCAACACCATCAAGCTGCAGGTAGTCTGAAAGGCCAATATTGCTGTCACCGGCATTTGATACAAAATATACCGGACGCTCCCAGTTATTGTTTGCAAGTATATCAAGTATCATTACCTGTGCTTTTGATATCACATTATCTTTAATAGTAAATCTTATCTCATTAACAACCGAGTCTCTTAATTCAGGCTTTACTGTTCCGTTACTAATAACCTTATCAACATCTACCGGAATAGATATGTTTTTAGTTGGTATAAAACTCTCCTGCTCTCCCGGCGATCCTACAAATGTTCTCGGATTATCGCTGGCAATAAACGCAACAACATCGCTTATATTATGATAATCCTCAATCTTATTAAACACCAATACCCTGTCTCTCTTACCCTGGATATATTTATCATGTGTCATTGATATTGGTAACGGATCTGATTCATAAACCTTATTCTTCATCTGATCTATGTACCAGTCCATATTAAGCAGACTCATATTTACAACACGTACATCTGTTCTTATTCCTTCAACCTCCTGCGCATACCACAGCGGGAATGTATCATTATCGCCATTGGTAAATATAAGGGCATTAGGTTCACATGTATTCAGATAGTTCTTGGCAAAATCAAGCGCAGAGTAACGACCAGATCTATCATGATCGTCCCAATTCTGATATGCCATAATACCCGGAACAAGAACCAGACATATAGCCGATACTGCAACAGCTTTTGGCAATCTCTTTCCTGCTCTTACAGACTCTATAATACCTATTACACCCAATCCTATCCAGATAGCAAACGCATAAAACGATCCTGCATAAGCATAGTCTCTCTCACGTGGTTGCAACGGATACTGGTTTAGATACAATACAATTGCAATACCCGTCATAAAGAACACCATTGCCACAACCCAGAAGTTCTTCTTATCTCTCATAAACTGGAATATTAAACCAAAAAGTCCCAGAATAAACGGAAGAAAATAGTACTTGTTACGTGCGGTATTATTGGCATACTCCTCCGGAAGATTATCCTGCGGCCCAAGACGCCAACTATCAATAGCGTCAATACCACTTATCCAGTTACCGTTAATAATCTCGCCATGGCTCTGAATATCGTTTTGGCGCCCCACAAAGTTCCACATAAAGTATCGCCAATACATATGTCCTAACTGATAGCTGAACAGGTATTGCAGATTCTCGCCAAAGGTTGGCTGCATAATAACCTTTTTCTCTCCGTTTGGAGCACGGTATATTCGGCGTTTACCCTTTACATTTGCCCACTTTATATACTCCTTTCTATGCGATGCATTATCTGACCACATCCTTGGAAATAGAGTAAGGTAATCTTTATGAAAAACATACTCAGTACCAAGATACGATCTTACATACTTACCATTTTGCTTTACATATGTCTGATTCTGCCTGATATTAATCACAGGCGAACTATAATCCTGACCTCTGAACAGTGGTCTTGATCCGTACTGCTCCCTGTTCAGGTAGTTTGTAAGAGCAAACACATTATCAGGAGCATTCTCATTCATAGGTGTATTGGTAGACGATCTGATAACAATTATAGCAAATGTACTATAACCAATAAGTATCATAGTAACAGATAGCACTATTGTATTAAGAACAACCTTCTTTTTTCGGTAGGTATATCGTAGAGCCAATGCAGCACCAACAATAACCATTGCCAAAAAGAACAACACCCCTGAGTGATATGGCAACCCAAACCCATTAACAAACAGCAGTTCAAACACTCCGCTAAGTACAGGTAAACCCGGTATAATACCGTACATTACAAACCCAAGTATAACTATACCTGTAAACAGCGCCAACAGAACACCATTGCGGGTTGTTTTATATTTTCTGAAATAGTAAACCAGTACAATTGCCGGAATAGTTAACAGGTTAAGCAGGTGAACACCAATAGATAATCCCATAAGATATGCAATAAGTATTATCCATCTGTTTGCATATGCTTTATCGGCCTCATTCTCCCACTTTAATATTGCCCAAAAAACAATAGCTGTAAAGAACGAACTAAATGCATACACCTCTGCCTCAACAGCCGAAAACCAGAATGTATCTGAGAATGTATATGCAAGAGCTCCAACAATACCCGATCCAATAACAGATACCATTTTACCGGTTGTAAACTCACCTCCTTTTGCAATAAACTTTTGTGCCAGATGTGTAACTGTCCAAAACAGGAACAGTATGGTAAATGCACTTGCCATTGCCGACATAGCATTCATCATCATTGCTGAGTTAGAATCATCAAAGCCAAACAGAGAGAAGAACCTTCCTAACATCATAAATAGTGGTGCTCCCGGGGGGTGACCAACCTCAAGTTTTACCGACGAAGCAAGAAACTCTCCACAATCCCACAAACTAACTGTAGGTTCAATAGTTAATAGATATACCACAAGCGATATTGCAAACACAACCCATCCCGTTATGATATTAATCCGTTTATACTGATTCATTATTATATGTTTTGATATTTAGCATTATAAATAAAAAACGAATTTACTATTTTTTAGTAGTTTTAAAACAACAATGCAACAAAACTACCACACTATGAGATATAATATCTTTTTTATGTCGGGCACAGGCAACTCTTTAACTATTGCAGAGGATATAACAAATAATCTTAATAACAGAGATATACCAGCCAGTACATATAATATTGAGAATAAACCTGTAGTAAAAAGTGGTAATATTGGCGTTGTATTTCCTACACACGGTTTTACAGCACCATGGCCGGTTATAAAATTTGTTGCAACACTAAAATTCGGAAACTGGAAACCTGCATTTACAATATGTACACGTGCCGGCGCAAGAGTTGGTAAAATATATACGCCCGGACTTGGTGGCTCAGCAAACCTTATTGTTGCAATACTATTTTTAATAAGAGGATACAGACCAAAGATATGGGGAGCTGTTGATATGCCATCTAACTGGATGGCTCTGCATCCGGCATTATCAAACAAAACATGCAAAGAGATATACCGAAGAGCAAAAATACGAACAGAAATACTCTCTGAAAAAATCGCCAACAACTCAACACATATTTTTACTCCCAATAATATATATGATCTTATTCCAGGAATTATACTCCTGCAAGTATCGTTCATGTATATAATATTCTTCAGATTTTTTCTGGCAAAACTATTCTTTGCCACCAACAAATGTACATCGTGCGGATTATGTGCAAAACACTGCATGGTTAATGCCATAAAGATGATCGGAAAAAGGAAACCAAAACCCTACTGGAGGTTAAGATGCGAAAGCTGTATGCGATGCATTGGTTATTGCCCAGAAAAAGCTATTGAGGTAGGACACTCATGGGCTGTAATGCTATTTATGATAGCCGGATCATCGGGTATCCCGGCACTTATTATAAACTATACAATACCCAACAATCTGTTAACACAATGGTGGATAATACTATTAACCATTCTTTTAGCTTTTCCGTGTATGGTTATTGCATACTACATTTTCCATCTAATTAACAGAGTACATTTTATCAATAAGTTATTTAGTTTTACTACATTTACGCGCCTATATAGAAAATACAAACATACCGGTGTTAAGATAAGCCGATTTAAAAGTTAATTCTCTTATGAAGAAGATATTACTTATTGCTGTTGTTATACTAAATATATATCTTCTCCCTGATATTAATGCTCAGTACTTTAACTCCGGAACCAACAAGTTCTCTATAAAGTGGGAACAGATAAAAACAGAGTATTTCAGAATAATATACGATCAGAACTTCAGAGAGTGCGCTATTGAGCTCTCTTCAGTAATAGATAGTGCCTATCTGCAAACCAACAAAGGTATTAACAAGCTTAACTCAAGATTTGATGTTGTTCTGCACACAAACACCACGCGGTCTAACGGCATGGTAATATGGGCTCCTAAAAAAGCAGAGTTTTACATAGCCCCTCCGCAACGCGGATATTCACAAATATGGATAGATCAGCTAATACTGCACGAGCTAAGACATGTTGGACAGATAAACCAGATAAAATCAGGCATTACAAAGATACTATACCCTCTGTTTGGGCAACACCTTATTGGTGCCGTTTCAGCACACTTTCCCGGATGGGTATTTGAGGGCGATGCTGTTCTGTCTGAGACAAAATATTCGTTATCAGGCCGCGGAAGATCGCCGGAATTCTTCAGGATACTGAGAACACGTCTGTTAAATGACAGTGCCTGGAGTTACGATTTTGCAAAATTAGGATCATATACCAGAATAAGTCCAAGCGAATATCATATAGGATATCCTATTATTGCATATATAAATGCCGAAACAGTTGATGGTAAAGACCCAATGCCTACAATTATAAAACAGGTTGGGCGCAATGCTTACAATCCTAATGCTATTGATGCAGAGGTAAGAAAAGCTACCGGTAAAGATATATCTGAGAACTATACAGAATCAATGGTATTCCTTAAGCAGTTCTGGAATAATCAGGCCGACACCACTGTATGGACAAATCCGGATATTACCCATAGCAGCAAAAAACAATACTATACAAACTACCTTTTTCCGTATAGTTACAACAACAAACTCTATGCATACAGATGGTCTAAAAGAGAACCGGGTGCAATTATAGAGATTAATAACAGTGGTAAAGAGAGGGTTCTGATTAACCCATCGCAATACTCTTTTGATAAGATATCTTACAGTAAAAATATTGCAATATGGACAGGCTATATACCCGGAACATCACATAAACACAGTAACTATAACGATCTGTTTATGTTTAATCTGGATACAGAAAAGCTAACCAGACTAACATATTATAAAAAATACCTCTGTGCCGATATCGATCCTGAAGCAAAACAGATTGTATCTCTTAAAAGAGCAGACGATGGCATATATAAGCTGGTATTTACCGATACCAAACGTGGCAAAATGTTCAGATCTGTTAAAACACCGGATAATATACATCTGCAAAATCTTACATGGAATAGTAGCTCAAATAAGGTTGCTGCAACATTTGTAAACAAAAAAGGTAAAGGCATTATTATATACAGCATAGATTCAAACAGATGGGATACACTGCTGGAGGCTTCAAACACATATATCTCAGATCTTGAATGGAGTGGCAACAGTATACTCTTTACATCAGATTATAGCGGAACAGAGAATATATTCTCTATAGATACATCAACAAAAGTAAAAAGCATATTAACCAAAGATAAATACGGCGTACGTAACCCTATTGTAAACAGAGATACTATATACTACTCTACATATACACCTAATGGCTATCGTATTGCAAAAAAGGCAAACAGGGTTATATCTGATGTAAACGATATTACCACAAAAAGCTACAACTATCCGTTTGCTCATATAATAGATTCTGAGAAACCAATAAATCTGTCAAACAAAAAAGATAGTCAGTTTAAACCTAAACCGTATACTAAACCTGTACATTCACTTAACATTCATAGTTGGATTCCTGCACACCTTGATATAGAGGGTTTAAAAGATGGTAAAGCAACGGTATATCCGGGACTAAGTCTCTACTCGCAGAATATACTAAATAGTACAACAATACAGGGTGGTTACTACTACAGAGAGGGTAAAAACAGACTCTATACAACCATTAACTACACTGGTTGGCCTATAAAAATTGACCTTACATACAAATATGGCGATAAACGTATAGTATATGAGTCAGACAAAGCGTTCTACAGCGGAACAAAACAGTCTGTAAGCCTTGATATGTCGCTACCACTTAACCTGACAAACGGACGCAGAAGCATACTGTTTCAGCCATATATAAACACCCGTTTTACAAACTACAAACATCGCAACATAAGCAATGGTGAACTAAAAACAGGAATGTTTGATACGTACTTTGGACTCTATTATTCTGATAGCAGAAAAACTGCAAATGCTGATATAAGACCAAATAGAGGAAAGTTCTTTGATATTGGTTACCTGACTCCGTGGAGTTCAGATCAGCTTAGTAGTGTAACATATGCCACAGGAGGTATATATATTCCCGGAATAGGATTAAACCACTCTATAATGGTAAAAGGCGGATGGTTCAGACAAGAGACAAAAAGATATATACGATCAAGTATTCTCTCTGTTGTAAAGGGTGTATACGCCTCAAACACATTTGTACCAAACCTTGCAAGAGCCTCGGTAAGTTACACACTGCCTTTGTGGCATCCTGATGCAAACATATTGGGTGCAATATATGTTAAACGCCTGCATATGGAGATACATGAGGAGTATGCTCGGATATGGAACAGTAAATCATCAAAGAATCTTGATGCCACTGCTATTGACCTTAATATGGACTATCAACTATTCCGCACAACAGTACCAATATCAACAGGTGTGCGCCTTATATACAACAACCACAACAAGCAATTCACAACAGAGCTGCTATTTAATATTAGTTTCAGGAATCTTTAGCAGGTAATCTTAACTATAATGATTTTATGGTATATTCTCTTTATCAAACAAAGGTATTGCTGAATTATCATGAACACTACTTTTTACAACCTCTTCAGATTTTTCAGCTTTCTTAACACTACACTCTACTTCAAAACTCATAATTTGCTTAAAACAACAAAAATATGGTATAGTTTTACCTTTCAGATGTCTCATTTTAACTTTTTTCTTTTTTTCGATCATATCAGGGATATTTAACCTCCCCATATATTTGTAATGCAATACCCTACTATTTTTAAGATTCTTTTCCACAGCATAAATCAATAAATTATTTCTCTTCTTATTATTTTCTATGTAATCAATTGTCAATAAACATGTTTTATTATTAAACACTTTACCATCCCAACAATTCACAAGAAGATTATTGTCAAGATCATACAATATAATATCATAACTGTCAGGATCATTATCAGAGGTTATCTTCAACTCTAACTTATCCGGTATTTCCTTTAACTTATTAACAAATTTATCATTCTCGTCCTGTTCTTTATAATACCTTTTTATACTTGTCATAATAGGAACCCAATATTCTTCTTTTGTCTTCTCTTCTCCTTTCTCTGAAAGA
The DNA here is from genome assembly GCA_002454955.1 of Bacteroidales bacterium UBA6680. GTDB lineage: Bacteria > Bacteroidota > Bacteroidia > Bacteroidales > UBA6680 > UBA6680. The sequence goes on along the minus strand of DKJY01000075.1, from coordinate 48,310 downwards.
AATTTTTTCTCAAATATTTTTCCTTTTTTAGCTTTAGAACCTCTGTACATCATAAAATATGGTTTATCACATTTTTCATCCCCGGCATTAACCTCAGATGTAATGCAATCTGTAGGGGTCTTTAAAACAACAGGAGCAACATGATAATTCACATTAAACATTTTAGCAAGTTTATTTTTCAGAACGATAGTGTAAGCCTCTCCTACTTCAGGATCACGAAGAGGTAAATTTCCTCTTTTATATTTATCGTCTTCTGTATTATTAAAATCAAAAAACACATCCTTTTTATTTACAATTTCTTTAGGAGATAAAAATATACCTTTCTTATTAAAAGCAGATAAATCCTCCTCTACAATAGCTGCTGCATAAAATCCACAGTCATTTTTAACCCCATCAGTACCAACTTTAAGTTTTGATTTATAACCGTTGTATTTTTTATTATTATATTTCAATTCACTTTTATCAGATTCAACAAACATGGATTCAGGCTGTGGTTTCTTTCCATTGGTAGCATATAATATGCTATTATCACCATTAAAAATTATTGCTTCTTCATTTTCATCCTCCGATACTAGTGCTTCTCTATTACCTATCGTTTCCTCTTTATAACACTGCAACACACCATCAACACTATCCTGTAGTTCTGCCTGTTTTTGTACTACAACACTGCTATTAATCTGCTGTTGCAGGTTACGTATTTGTATACTCTCAGACCTGTTATCGGTAAAACCAATGCCGGAGGGTTTAACGTTATTCATTGTAGCACTATCTCTCTTTTCCAGAAACTTATAATTACTCATATTATGCAATTATTTTATGGCAGGTAATAAATTTGCATTTGTTGCATTAAGAGGGTTTGTAACATTTAGATTCTGATTTTTTATCCCCTTACATTTAACTCTAAAGCTCATAATATCACCAATACAACCAAAAAATGAATTCTTTCTATTTTCTAGATGAAGCATCTTTACTTCCCTATCATGGGATATCATATCTGCAATATCCAATCTTCCCATATATTTATACTCGGGACCTTTTTTCCATATATAAATGAGTAAATTATCTCTTGTCTCTACAACATCTTGTATTTTCTCAATATAATCAATAGTAACCTTTAGACTACCATTCTTGAAATCAACGTTTCTATTAGTTTTTACCCAACCCTTATTATTAATATCATATATACTAACACCGTATTTACCTCTATCATTCCGAGAAAATATTTCAAACTCTAACTTATCCGGGATATCATTTTCATCTAACCTATTAACAATATTTCCTTCATTGTCCTTTTGTTTATAATACTCTTTTATACTTGTCAAAATAGGAGTCCTAATCTTCCAAGGACAGATAAACTTACCTACCTGTGAAATGACTTTTTGATCAAATGTCATACCTTGTTTCGCTTTAGAACCTTTGTACATCTCAAAATAAGGTTCCTTTATTGTAGCAAATGCAGCATTAAATTCCGATGTAACACAATCAGTAGGAGTCTTAAAAACAACAGAGGCAATATGATGATTTACATCAAGTTTCGGAATTAATCCATTATTCATAAAAAAAGAGTAAGCTTCTCCTATCTTAGGATCAGGTACTGATGACTTTTTATATCTGCTATTCCTTTCATTTTCACAATCAAATAGCACTCTATCACCAATCTCTCTTTTAGGAGCAAAGTGCCTTTTGTCCTTTCTAAAATTAGATGAATCATTTTCAGCAAGAACTGCGGCATATAATCCACAATCATTCCAACTACCACATACACCTTCAGGATTCTTTGCTTTATAACTTATATATCTCTTGTTTTTATACCTGAGAGGAAACTCTTCAGTCTGAATAAACTGATACATTGGTTCAGGATGTCTTTCTTCATGAACCCACAATAACTTATTATTCTTTTCTAATATTATAGCTTCACTATCAGCATCCTCTGATACAAATGCATACTTATATGCTACATACTCTTTTCTTCCCTCCTTTTCTGTTATATTTACTAATTCTTTTGTATAACACTGCAACACACCATCAACACTATCCTGTAGTTCTGCCTGTTTTTGTACTACGGCACTGCTGTTAATCTGCCGTTGCAGATTGCGCATTTGTAAACTCTCGGTACGGTTATCGGTAAAACTAATGCCTGAGGGTTTAGCCGTGTTTGATTTGGCACTATCTCTCTTTTCTAAAAATTTATACTTACTCATATTCTGTAATAATACTTTTTGTATAAAAAATTAATCTCAGCCATATTAGCTGAGATTAATCATAAAAAGCAGGTACTATCTGGCAACCTTCATTCCTATAATCTCAAGCAGTTGCGAATCTGATCCAAGAGCCTGACGGGCAAACTCCCGTATACGCCTGCGCTCATCATACAGATCTGCCACAGCATTGTCGCGCTCAATTGTTGCTGCCTCTGACTCTCCTTTCTCAATACCACGGGCAGCATTCAACCCATTAACCTCCTCAAGCACAGCTATTCTATCCTTAATCTTATCCGCTGTAAACTTGCACTCCGCAAGAATATTCAGAGCAACACTATTAGATAACAATCCCTTATAAAAAGTCATGTACCCATTATACCATACACTGTATGAGTTTATACTCAAAAATGCCGGTAAAGTTGATGCCAAACCAGGATTAACGGTAAACATCATGCTGCAGAGCCGGACATCGTTCTTAATTACCTTATCTACAGCCAATCTCTTATCAAAGAACTCCTGGTTGGCATTCAGCATCTGCTGACGCTCTATTGTCTGACTATAGATAGACTCTTTTGCCTTTGATAATTTTTGTCTAAAGCGGGTTATCTTCTCTTTATCATAACCAAATCCTTCAATTGCTTCAGCTATACGTTTGTCATCTAACCCTTTTGACATAATCTCGCTATTTGTAATAATAGATGGTATTTTTTCTTTCATAATAAATTTAATTGGGGGTACAACAACAGGTATATTTTGTCCTGAGGGGGGTACCCGGATTAGAATTATATTATAATTAACAATAAGTTACAACCATATATTATAAAAGTCAATACCATGAGCTATTTTTTTCTGATTTTTATTTTTTATGCTGTTAAATCACTGAACATAAACAAGCAGCAAACAGTCAACAAGTGCTAACTACAACATAATCAAGACAGAGCGTTATTTCCCCCGACAAACTGCTATTTTTCCTTCACTTATTGGCAGTTTTCCTAAAAATATTATCGCATTTACTCCACTTCCTGTCAAATTCTCTCACAGAGCGTTAAATTACCTCAAACTAATGTTACATTTCCCGGAATTACTATCGTATCTACTTCACTTCCTGATAAATTCACCCACAGAGCACTGTTCTTACCGGAATTATTGGTTGAGAGACTACAATTATTATCAGTTATAATTAGGCTATATATTTAGCCCAACTAAAGATAAAAAGTGACACATTAACATTTAAAATCTTCCCTGTTGATGAGATAAGAATACACAGCGGGCTAAATGATAGTAGCATTGAGTATGGTGATTACGGGTCGATAAATCCTGTAAGAAACGATACTATAACTATGGCAAGAGGATGGATACCAAGAATTGATATTCCAACTCTGACTGGTATTTATTACTACAGATTAAGAAAAAAAGGTTACGGTGATGACTATTCTGCAACATACAGTGCTGTTGCCAAAAAGGTTATCTCCGATAATAAATTTCCATCAGATTACAATGATAATTGGGGCATAAAACAGGTAATTATGTGTAGTAATGGTGACTCTCCCGGAGCTTCTCCCGGTTTCTGGATATCTGTGAGAATGTCTGTTTTTATTGATATGCAGTTAAAACGATTACACTGTTAAATCAATATGTCTTGATAATAAACGTATATCCTCAAAGTGGGTAACACTGCCTTTCTCTGCAAGAAAGTAGTTATTTCTCTCATTCAGGTGCTCTTTTAAAAAAGATCTGAAAGCAATCACTATCTCGTTTAACGATATTTTTGCAAGCTCATTTCTCACATCTGATGCAGACCTGTAGAGTTTGCCCATCTTAAAATATTTACGCAAAAAATAAGCAGGTATTGTATGCAGTATATCCATCTTATTTTGCGCGGTAATACGCTTGGCTCTGCGCTTAACAACAAAATCTGTTTTACTATTAACAACAATCAGTCCCTCACCCGGTTTCAGTATATTCGTTGCTTTATCGGCATGTTTATATGTAGTAACAAGATATTGATAATCAAACACTCTTACATAATCATCTAGCTGTTCTCTTAATCTCCTGAAATCATCACCATCAGATTTTATCTCATATGCCGTTGCGTAACCATTCAACGATACAAAATCGGCTTGCCGTTTCTTAGAACCATAAAACAGCTCACTACCATACATACACTCTCCCGATTTATCTTTTGATATAAGAAAATCAACAAGCATAGCTTTAATTATATTTGCATCCCTAATCTGACTCATTATAAGACATATTACTTGTACCCTATACCAATAAAGCAACTATTAATAACAGTTTAAGAGACTTTATATTCGGCATAAAACTAATGTATTTTAAAATACAAAAGTAATCTGATTATCTATATGTCTGATCACTTTTTTATTAATGGTTCATAATTTAACAAAACAGACCACTTTTAGTTGTCTAGATGAACTCGCATTATTTAATCATCTCAGTGTGCGAGAACAATCATTCTCATGCCTCGTTTCATCAATAGCAATTATTACAACTAAATTTAAAAAGAAAACCCCTGCAAACAGACAATTTGCAGGGGTGTGTAATGTTGAAACATTACTTTTGCGCTTTAATCTACAAGAACTAATTTTTAAACACTATTATGCAGATATACAACTATATTACAGTCTGCAAAATGAATGTATCGCAAAAGTATTATTTACTATTATTAATGCACTATTCAGCATATTACAATTTGTTAATGTTGCAGATATGAATGTTATCAGTTTATATACATAGCAAAACAACAAACTGATTAAAAACAGATTAACAACACTATTTTGTTGTCAGCTTTCCTCCTCTTACTGTTGCACCAATAACAATCCCGGCACTCACAATTACTATATTCTTAACTATATATTGTCCTTCAAGTGTTAACGATAACGGAAATATATGAAATACCTCATCCGGAAAAAGTAGTATTGGGGTAAATGTACCAATCATCTGTAGGTATAGAAGCAACAGTGTTTCACGCATAAATAGTTTAAACATAAGACCTATACCTATTGCAACCTCCCACGTTGCCAGTATATACAAAATTATTTTATCTGTTAACAACCCAAATGTTAAGGTGTCAATTGTTCTAACAGCAATACCTTCGGCCGGACTATAACCATCAAAGTATTTAAGAATTCCGAACCAAAGAAATATAATTGCTATACTAACCCTTAGCAGTATCAGACCATTCTTAGCCATCCAATTTGTTACTGCTATATCAATCCTGTTAAATGTATTACCTCTCAGTTTCATACGTCTAGTATTTTCTCTTTATACATCTAATTGTCAGTGTGAAGTGTCAGTTTAAGCGGAGTAGAAAACTACACATTTCAACTTAGCTCAATATGACAGAATTTGCGCTACACATTTAATAATTATCGTATATGTAAACGCTCACTTCATAACAATAATCATTTACATTATTGAGAATAACAGTAATATCGGGGCTTTGTTTACAAACAAGTTTATCTGCAAAAGTCACCAATTTGTACAATTACTATAGTTATACATAGATATTAGCAACACACATTTATCATAATCTCAGGAATAGATTTAGTAAGGCAGGTAACAAAAAAACGACCCTCATAATTGGGGGTCGTCATAGTTTTATCTTAACTCTTTTGCGATATCTAATCGCTGTTTTAATCTCTTTACCTCTTTTCGCATTCCGTAAAACTCAAGTGGGTTATCGGTCTTGTCAAGTATAAGATGATCCTCTCCAAGATTTATTGCTCGCATAAACTTGTTCTTCTTTCTGTACATTATCTCCTTATCATCCTCTTGCTCTTTAACATAACCACACTCCTCAATAATCGGAACAATCCACTCCTCGTTAGCACTCCAATTGCCATTTATATATAGTCTTATTTTTGCAAATCCTAATAGCGGATATATTATTGAGAATACAAATATTATAACCACCGATTTTAAGCCGAATCGCATAGCTATAATCTCTTTAAGTGGCACATCGTTGTTTGCTGGCGACATGTAAACAAAAAGAACAAAAATAAGTATATATGATATCCCGAAGAAGACTAAGAATTTCAGGAAACGTCTTAAAAAATTCATATCTCTGTTTTAGTATTTAATTAAGCTTAAAGATACAATTAGTCCTTTTAAATCAAAATAATTTAATTTTTAGATAACACTCAACTACATGAATCTGTATATTTGCCTTTGCTGGCAGTAAAATTACTGCTTAACGCAACTATTATTTATAATAAGAGCCTTTGTTTTTAAGGCAGCAGACTGGTGAGTTATAACTAGCTTACCACTGTATAAATTTTATTTGTATGAAGATCTATACAGACTTTCTGGTTCTGGGATCAGGTATTGCAGGACTTAGCTACGCTCTTAAGGTAGCTGAATATGGTAGTGTTACTCTTATTTCTAAGGCAGAACTAAGAGAGACAAATACTTGTTATGCACAAGGAGGTATTGCCGCGGTAATGTATGATCCGGACGATCATGAGAAACATATAGCTGATACAATAAATGCAGGATCAGGTATAAACAACCCTGATATTGTTAGAATGGTTGTTGAGGAAGGTCCGGCAGAGATTCAGCAACTTATAAATTGGGGTGTTGATTTTGATAAAACAGACGATGGTAAATATGATCTTGCCCGCGAAGGTGGTCATACTGAGTACAGAATACTTCATCATAAAGATATAACCGGAAGAGAGATACAGTACAGGCTTACAGATCAGTTGCTTAAAAAGAAAAACATAACAATACTTGAGAATCATTTTGCTTTAGATATTATTACACAACACCATCTTGGTAAAGAGGTTAAGCGTAACCATAAAGATACCGAGTGTTATGGTGCATATATTCTGGATCTTAAAACACGTGAGATTAAAACCGTTCTTGCAAAGAAGACAATGATAGCAACAGGCGGTATTGGTAGTGTATATCAAACAACCACAAACCCTACCGTTGCTACAGGCGACGGAATTGCAATGGTATACAGAGCAAAGGGTATGATTGAGAATATGGAGTTTATGCAGTTCCACCCAACATCTCTGTTTGATCCTAATACCAGACCATCGTTTCTTATATCTGAAGCAATGCGCGGTTATGGTGCAATATTAAAGAATCGTAAGGGCGAGGATTTTATGCCCAAATATGATAAAAGAGGCAGTCTTGCACCACGAGATATTGTTGCACGTGCAATAGATCATGAGTTAAAGATTCATGGAGATGACTTTGTTTATCTTGATGTAACCCATAAAGATGCTGAGAAGACAAAAACACACTTCCCGAATATATACAGGAAATGTCTGGAGAAAGGTATTGATATTACAAAAGAGCTTATACCTGTTGTTCCTGCTGCACACTATGCATGTGGCGGAATAAAAGTTAATATAGACGGACAGAGCACAATTAATCATCTGTATGCTGCCGGAGAGGCTGCCAGTACCGGGCTGCATGGAGCAAATCGTCTTGCATCAAACTCGCTGCTTGAGGGGATAGTGTTTGCTAACAGAGCTGCTAAACACAGTAGCATAGATTTAAACAGTATTGAGCACAAAGAGGATATTCCGGATTGGGATAAATCAGGAACCACATATCCTGAGGAGCGTGTTCTTATAACTCAAACTTATAAGGAGATGCAGATGATACTAAACAGCTATGTTGGTATTGTACGTTCAGATCTTAGGTTAGACAGAGCTTTGCACCGCCTTGAGATAATATATAATGAGACGGAGGAGTTGTATAAGAAATCTACACTGCTACAGTCGTTGTGTGAACTCCGAAATATGATAAACGTTGGTTACCTGATTATTAAAATGGCAAAAGCGCGTAAAGAGAGTTGTGGGCTACATTACACACTTGATTATCCGAAAAAAGAGGGTAAGTAATTAGCAATCATTAATATTAAACAGAATCTCTTTAATTAAACTTTATGGCACTGTTGATTACGTTAATCAACAATTTATATCAATTTATCACATTTTATTATGAGCATATGTACAATATGCGTCAATTAGTCTAATCCATAACATTTGGTTGCATGTTAATGCTTAAGAAATGTATTTTTGTATCGAAATATCTGGATATGTTAATACAAACTAACGAAATATGGCAAAATACTTAATTGTTGGCGGGGTTGCAGGAGGAGCTACAACAGCTGCCAGACTTAGACGACTTGATGAAAAAGCAGAGATAGTAATGTTTGAGAGAGGTGAACACATCTCCTATGCAAACTGTGGGTTACCTTACTATATTGGCGATGTAATTAAAGAGAGAGAGAATCTTTTGGTACAGACACCAGAAAGCTTTACCGCCAGATTAAATATTGATGTGCGCATATTCAACGAGGTAGTTGATATTAACAGCAATGATAAAACTGTTGAGGTAAAAGATCTGAAAAACAACAGAACTTATACCGAATCTTATGACAAGCTTATTCTATCGCCCGGGGCAGAGCCTATTAAACCTCCTATTGAGGGCATATCTCATCCGTCTATCTTTACACTACGAAACGTAAAGGATACTGATAAGATTAAAGCATTTATAGATAAGAACAGACCCCAAAAGGCTGTTGTAATAGGTGCAGGTTTTATTGGTTTAGAGATGGCCGAAAACCTTCATCATATCGGATTAAACGTAACTATTGTTGAGATGGCAAATCAGGTTATGGCTCCGCTTGACTATGAGATGGCTGCAGAGGTTCATCAGCATCTTAAAACAAAGAATGTTGAATTTTACCTTAACGATGGTGTTAACTCTTTTAGCAACAACAATAATAATATTAAAGTAAAACTTCAATCAGGAAGAGAGATTGATGCTGATATAGTGATTCTATCTATTGGGGTGAAACCAGAGCTTGCACTTGCAAAATCTGCTAATCTGGAGATAGCCGAATCGGGCGGAATAAAGGTTGATAAGCACCTTAGAACATCTGTTGCCGATATATATGCTTTAGGTGATGCTATAGCCTTTAAAAACCCCATAACAGGGAAACACACCAATGCATATCTTGCAGGACCTGCAAACAAACAGGGGCGTATATTGGCAGACAATCTTGTTTATGGTGATAAGAGAGAGTATAAAGGGTCGATAACAACCGCCATAGCCAAGGTATTTGATATCACAGTTGGTGCAACCGGTGTTTCAGAAAAGGTTCTTAAGAGAGAGGGAATAAAATATATATCAAATATTATTCATGGTTCATCCAGTGCAGGTTACTATCCCGGAGCAATGCCATCTACATTAAAAATTATATTCGATCCGGAGAACGGAAAACTATTCGGAGCACAGATGGTTGGGTATGTTGGTGTAGACAAACGTATTGATCTGATAGCAACAGTTCTTCAGAAATCGGGTACTATATATGATCTTCAAGAGATTGAGCATGCATACGCACCTCCATTTTCATCGGCAAAAGATCCGGTTAATCAGGCAGGATTTGCTGCGGAGAACATTCTAAACGGACTTGTTAAGATAATTCATTGGAACGATCTGCAAAACATACATTTACCTAATGTAACAATGCTGGACGTAAGGACAGCCGATGAACACAGCCTTGGTCACATAGAGGGTTCGTTAAACATTGATGTTGACCATTTAAGAAAAAAATTGGATGAATTACCAAAAGATAAAAAAACTATTGTATATTGCGGTGTTGGATTAAGAGGATATATTGCTGCAAGAATACTCACACAGAGTGGATTTAATGAGGTCTACAACCTAAGTGGAGGATATAAAACATACGAGCACGCAATAAGCAAACAGAGCAATGAAGACATTTTCGGGTCTGATTTTATAGCAAAAGACGATAATATTTACCAGGGTAACAACCTAGAAAACGCTGTAAACAACATTGTAAAAACCATTGAGGTTGATGCATGTGGATTGCAGTGCCCGGGACCAATTTTGAAACTTAAAAAAGAGATTGAAAACATTTCTACAGGAGAAAGAATTGTCCAGAAAGCATCCGATCCGGGATTTGCTAAGGATGTTGAAAGTTGGTGTAATATGACCGGTAACAAGTTAATATCAGTTAACAGTAACAAAGGAATTATTACAGCAACAATTGAGAAAGACGAAAAGTCCGTAAACCCTGAAGCTAAATCTACTATAGCTGATAATAAAACTATGGTGGTTTTTAGCGATGATCTTGACCGCGCACTAGCATCAATGGTAATTGCCAATGGTGCTGCGGCGGCCGGGAAAAAAGTTACTCTATTTTTCACATTCTGGGGACTTAATGTCATTAAGCGCACCAATAAACCTAAAGTAAATAAGGATATCATGGGTAAGATGTTTGGTGCCATGATGGCTAAGGATTCAGGTCATCTTAAACTATCTAAAATGAATATGATGGGATTGGGTTCTAAGATGATGCGTAAACGAATGGATAATAAACGTGTAGATTCACTTGAAACACTTATACAATCTGCCATAGATAACGGAGTGGAGATGATTGCTTGTCAGATGAGTATGGATGTTATGGGTGTTGCAAAAGAGGAGCTGATAGATAATGTTAAGATTGGTGGTGTTGCATCATATCTTGAAGAGGCTGAAAAATCGAATGTAAACCTGTTTATTTAGTAGTTTTACTACTCTCAGTATATATAAAACCCCTTGTGTTAACAATACAAGGGGTTTTTTAATATCAATTATATATGAATAGCAATTATCCTTTAAGTGCCTCTGCCCCTCCTACAATCTCTAATATCTCATTGGTAATTGATGCCTGACGGGCTTTATTGTATTCCAATTTCAGTTTACGCAGTAGTTCTCCGGCGTTATCGGTTGCCATATGCATTGCTGTCATTCTTGCACCATGCTCTGCTGCTAAACTCTCACGTATTGCCCGGTAAAACTGTACCTCAAGCGATAGAGGAATAACCTCATTTATTAATCTCTCCTTATCGGGCTCGTAGATATAATCAGTTATGGCATCCTCATCAACCTCCGGTAGCTGCAATGGTAAAAATGTTTCTGTAGTAAGTATTTGTGTTGCAGCATTTTTAAATCTGTTATACACAAACTCTATCTTATCATATTCGCCATCAATATATTTCATAATCAGCTCTCCGGCAACAGCTTTAATATCATCATATGAAGCATTATCCAGTAATTTAGAGTGATCAACAACAACACCTTCTTTAAACTCCTTAAGGTTATCGGCGGCTTTCTTTCCTATTACAGCAAAGTGCAGATTATTTATGCTGTTTTGGGCACTATACTTATCAGAAACCAGTTTACGCACACCTTTTGCCACATTCATATTAAAAGCACCGCAAAGGCTGCTATTTGAGCTTATAACTACTATCAGAATCTTATTCTCTTTGCGTGGGGTAACAAACGGGTTAGGGTAGTCTTTACCTAAACTACTACCTACCGACAGTAATACATTGTGTAGTTTATCGGCATATGGCCTCATTCTGAGTATTGCATCCTGTGCTTTTCTGAGCTTTGCAGCCGATACCATCTTCATTGCACTGGTAATCTTCTGCGTTGATGTAACAGATGCTACTCTTGATCTAATTTCCTTTAAGCTACCCATAATATATATTTATATAACAGCAATTTACGCTCCAATATCAACAGAGATTTCATCTGCAATATTTCTCATTACCGACTCTATTTCATCTGTTAGTTTACCCTCTTTAAGCGATTGTAACACCTCTTTATGCTCGGTATTCAATCTGTCAAGGTACTGTTTTTCAAATGCTTTAATCTTATTCACCGGAATATTGTTAAGCAGGCCTTTCGTACCACAATATATTATTGCAATCTGATCCTCAACCTTAAATGGCTGAAACTGTCCCTGTTTAAGAATCTCTACATTACGTTCACCTTTGTTAAGCACAGCCATTGTTGCAGCATCAAGGTCAGAACCAAACTTAGAGAATGCTTCAAGCTCACGATACTGAGCCTGATCAAGTTTAAGCGTTCCGGCAATCTTTTTCATTGTTTTAATCTGAGCACTACCTCCAACACGCGACACAGATATACCAACATTAATTGCTGGACGAACCCCCGCATTAAACAGATCCGATTCAAGGAATATCTGTCCGTCGGTAATTGAGATCACATTTGTTGGAATATATGCCGATACATCACCTGCCTGTGTCTCAATAATAGGAAGCGCCGTAAGCGATCCTCCCCCTTTAACTTTATCTTTAAGGGCTTCAGGTAGGTCATTCATTCCTGCTGCTACATCATCGTTCTCAATAATTTTTGCAGCACGCTCTAATAATCTTGAGTGCAGATAGAAGATATCTCCAGGATATGCTTCACGCCCCGGTGGACGACGTAATAGTAGTGAAACCTCACGATATGATACGGCCTGTTTAGAGAGGTCGTCATATATAATAAGCGCATGGCGCCCGGTATCTCTAAAGTATTCGCCTATTGCTGCACCTGCCATTGGGGCATAGAATTGTAGTGCAGCAGGATCTGATGCTGTTGCAGATACTATTACTGTATAATCAAGCGCTCCTACATCTTCAAGAATACGTGCAATATTACGCACTGTAGAACCTTTCTGTCCTATTGCAACATATATACAGTATACTGGTTCTCCTCTATCGTAAAACTCTTTCTGATTAATTATTGTATCAAGTGCAATTGCTGTTTTACCTGTCTGTCTGTCACCGATAATAAGCTCACGCTGACCACGTCCGATAGGTATCATTGAGTCAATAGCTTTAATCCCTGTTTGTAATGGTTGTTTAACCGGCTGACGATATATTACCCCTGGTGCTTTTCTCTCTAACGGAAGATTAATTAACTCTCCCTGAATATCTCCTTTACCATCAATAGCTTCGCCAACAGTATTTACTACACGTCCCAGAAGTCCTTCTCCTACAGCAATTGATGATATTCTGTTTAATCTCTTTACAACAGTTCCCTCTTTTATCCCCTCGCCTGATCCAAGCAGTACGGCTCCTACATTGTCCTCTTCCAGATTAAGAACAATACCAAGTGTACCTGTTTCAAACTCAACCATCTCATTAGACTGAACATTAGACAGTCCGTATATTAGTGCAATACCATCTCCTACAGTAAGAACAGAACCAACCTCTTGTAATTCAGAATCTGTTTTAAGACCTTCAAGTTGTTGCTTTAGTATAGCAGATACCTCTGCGGGTTTTATATCAGTCATTGTTATATATAAGTTTTTAATTCACATTTGTTTTTAGTAGTTCTCTCCTTATTGTCTTTAACTCTGACGATATTGATGAGTCAATCATTTTATCATCTACACGTAAGACAAAACCTCCTATTATATCTGGATTAACTGTCTCCTTTAGTTCAATCTGAGCTTTATATTGTTCTGATATAGCTGATATTATCTTATGTTTTGTATCATCATCTACAGGGCTTGCTGTAACAAACTCAACATCTTTAATCCCTTTTGCTTCTCTAACAATAATTACAAACCTGTTAAGAATGCGCTCAATGAATTCGCAACGGTCATTATCAACTACAATATCTATGAATCTATTGGTATCGGCTGATACCTTATCCTGAAACAGCGATTTTAGTATTGCTCTTTTACTGTTAAGAGGTAATACCGGATTTAACATTGTTTCTCTAATCTGGCTAAACTCATGAAATGTATTATGAATAAGTTGTATATCGCTATACACAACATCTACAGTATCTCGTTCTTTTGCCAACTCGTAAAGTGCCTTGGCATAACGTACAGCTATCTTACCACTATTCATATATTCTAATCTTCTTTATCGGTTATAATATGCCCAACATGTTTAAGTTTTCAGTGAGTTAAGATCCAAAACATGTCTGTTCATAAATATAAGTCGGCTTTTTCAGTTAGTTAATCTTAATATCATCAACAAATGAATCAATCATTCGTTTTTGCTCCTCGCTCTTCTCAAGATCTTTCTTAAGAATCTTCTCTGCAATATCAACTGATAGTGAAGCTACCTCTCTCTTTATATCAACAATAGCCTCTTTCTTCATATTTTCAATATCATTTGCTGCACTCTTACGCATTCTGGCAGCCTCAACATCGGCCTGATCTTTTGCCTCTTTTATTATCTGATCTTTTATATCACGTGCCGCTTTAAGAATTGAGTCTTTTTCTGCTTTTGCCTCTTTAATGATCTCCTGATTCCCCTCCTGCAACTTCTTAAACTGCTCTTTAGCCTGTTTTGCAGAGTCAAGTGCCTCTTGTATGCTCTCTTCGCGCGATTTTATAGCCTGTAGAATAGGTTTCCAGGCATATCGTCTAAGAATGATGAGCAGTATCAGAAATGTTAGCGATGACCAAAATATAATTCCTAAATCGGGTGTTAATAACTCCATTTTGTATTCTTGTTTTAATTAGATAACGCTTAAATCTGCCTACAGCCAATCGCTACAGGCAGATTCTTATAAATTACTTCACTAAAGCAACAACAATTGCAAACAGTGCAGCTCCCTCAATTAAAGCAGCTGATATAATCATTGCTGTCTGAATTTTTGTCCCAGCTTCAGGCTGACGTGCTATAGCATCCATGGCTTTACCACCAATATGACCTATACCAAGTCCTGCGCCAATCACAGCTAATGCTGCGCCAATTACTGCTAGTGTTCCTGTCATAATTTATTGTTTTAGTAATTAAACAAAATATATTATCATTTTTTAATGATGTTCCTCTTCAACTGCCATTCCTATAAATAGTGCCGACAGTAGTGTAAATACATAAGCCTGTATTGCTGCTACAAGTAGCTCAAGCAGACTCATAAATAGTCCCATTATTATTGATACCGGTGCCACATAGAATGTCTTGAATATAAATATCATAAAGAACAGGCTTAATATAAGTATATGACCTGCTGTGATATTTGCAAACAGACGTATCATAAGAGCAAATGGTTTTGTGAATATCCCAATAAGCTCAACTGGTGCCAGAAGAATCCACATTGGTTTTGGTACTCCGGGCATAAAGAATATGTGTCGCCAATAGTTTTTGCTGGCACTTACGTTTGTAATAACAAGTGTGAATATTGCAAGCACAAATGTTACTGCAATATTTCCGGTAGCATTACCACCAAAAGGGAATAGCGGTATTAATCCTATAAGGTTGTTAAACCATATAAAGAAGAATACAGTAAGCAGGTAAGGCATAAAGCGCATATACTTATCTCCGATATTTGGTATTGCTATCTCATCGCGAACAAACATTATAAGAGGCTCAAAGAATCCTCTTAATCCACGTGGTGCTTTTTCTCCATTACGTTTGTAGCTGTTACCTAAACTTATAAATATAAACATCAGAATAAACGATGAAAGGAATACTGTAAATACCGTTTTTGTTATAGAGAAGTCTAATGGTCTGTATATATTTTCTGCATGATCATCTGTTGCATGCTCTGCATCATGATTATCTGAATCAATGTGCTCAACTATTTTCCCTTTGTACTCCCCTTCTGATGCAATATAGAAGCCTTTATGGTGGTGCCCATGCGCCAGTTTTGACGACATAAACATATGAAATCCGGAGTTGGTGCTGTATAGTATAACAGGAAGGTGAACTGAAGCGTGCTTACCATGGTAGCTAAAAAGATGCCACTCATACGCATCGCCAATATGATCTATCAGCATTTCACTTACATTCAGTTCTTTTTCTGCATGCCCCTCTTCTCCTTCGTGGTGTCCGCCAGACATATCAAAAAACATAAAAGGTATTACAATAAACAGAGTAACACCAATTATCAGTACTAATATATTCCAAAAGCGCTTTCCTGACATCATTGCTTTTTAATCTTTTTTTGTTCTTCTAAGTTAAGGGTTTTTACTGCAAACCTTATATAATAAATTGAATATATGAGGTAAAAAAATGCACTAATTACAAGCAATACCCCATCAACAGGGGAAATCAATGTAGCAATAAGTGCGAAAAAAATTATATTGAGAAGAAATTTTCCTAAAACAATTCCATACACCATATATCCTCCTGTTTTATCGTCCTTTGCCGATACATGCATAGTAATCACAACAGCAATTAATCCGATTATAAAAAAATATAACCACGACAATAAAACTCTTTTATAAACAACAGGTATGCTGAAAATGTTGCACAGGAAAACGGCAACTATTAAGGATAATAGCGATATAGCAAAAAAGACCTTTAACCTACTGATTATATGCATTAAGGCTTCTTAATTAAATCTTTAATTACTAAATATATTGATGTAATAACACCAAAAAGAGATAGAATAACCAAGAATGTTGGCCGTTCTACCTCTAATATTTCATCAATTTTTTTGCCTCCCCAAACTGAGAGAGCTATAATAACAAACATCTGAAAAGCTGCGCCAGAATACTTGGCGTAGTTCTTCAGCCCGTCGTTATTTTTAGTTTTTTTCATTCGCTATTACTTCAGCAACAGGATCGTTCTTCTTTCTGCGCGTTGCAGGATTAGCATTACCACTCATGTTACAAGTACCAGTAAACTTAGCACCAGGCTCAACAGCAAATTTTTCAGTATATATCTCACCTGTAATTGAAGCAGAGCTTTTCATTGAAAGCAACTCCTTAACTGTAATCTTCCCCTCTATAGATCCTGAAATATGAGCATTCTGACAAGATATCTCTCCAAAAACTCTACCTGTACCACCAAGAACAAGCTTTCCTGAGGTAGTAATATTTCCGGTTAAAACACCATCAACTCTTATATCGCCTTTTGATATAATATCTCCTTTGATTTCGGTCTCAATCCCAATTTGATTAATCACATTAGGATTAATTTCTGTTGCACTACTTTTAGCCATTATCTTATCCTGTTAAAATTACTTATACTATTGTAAGCAAATATAAAAAAACATAGTGATTAGCAAAGCATATGTGCAACAAGAATAACAATTTAATATTTATTAACACTTTAAGAATAACTGAAATTAACTGATTGTTTATGTTTATAGTTCAGCTTTTTTATATGATGATTTCTCTTTGTTATAATTTATCTCTGAGTTGTACAAATTTTTAGAAATTTAGTTTCAGTCGTAAAAATATCATTGTCGCCTCTGCTTTACTGTTATCTATCTCTCCTCTAAAATATTGTGCAATTACCGACAGGTACCAGTCATCAGTTATTGAATATTCGGCCGATGGATTAATAAAGTAGCCATTAAGATCCGGGAAGTACATTGCGGCAACAGAGGTATTAAGTAGTGGTGTAATAGGATATGAAACTGAACCAAATACCGAGATCTCTGAGAATGACATTGATCTTACATCGATATCACGTGCTGTAAGAATTCCATTTCCAAAGCTCAACTCAGCAATGCTGCTCTGATACATTATCTCTGCTGTTAATGCAAGAGAATTCTCGAACATATAATCGGTTCCTAATGTTGCAACCCATATATGATCTCTATCAGCTTTATTTTTATATGGTATAAAAGAACTTATCTCTCCTTTAAACCCTATGCCCGATATATAGCTACTCCACCCTGCTCCAATAATGAAATCTTCTGATTTATATATACCTGACAATAACTGTATATCTGCATTAAACAGAGCAAATCTGGAGTAGATAGCAGATGTAATTCTATCTCTGTTATCAATGGCTGTTGCAAACTCTATTACGGATGTATTTCCAGGATAATATTTTAGCCTTACTGCATCTGACCCCGGTCTTTTTATATAATCAAAATCAAAGAATGAGTATGCATTAAATACATCGTTAGGATTCCATGCTGTTGATATACCCCAATTTATACGCTGGCGCCCAAGTGATACCTCAAATTTATTAATAACATAGTTGACGTATAGTCTATCTATTGTGCTGTTTATTATATATGATTTACCTGTTGATATATTGAATGACATATCTACAATACCCTGATCTGCTCCTATTATTCCGGCCATTGCATTATTAACAGATATACTATTTCCTGTAAGTATTCTGTTACGAAGACCTGCCTCAATAGTAAAATTCTGATTAGGTGTCCACAACAGGTCTAATCTGTTATGGAGATTAAAATCGCTCAGCCATTCATCGTCTACATCCAGTATAGTAAATGTTTGCATACCAGATACAAAACCGGATAGTAACAATTTTTTGTTATCATCTGCCTTTACTGTAAAAAAGCAAATTAAGGCTGTAATTACCGACAGAAGTTTTTTAGGTTTACACATTGGGCTTCTACTTTGTTATATCGCTCATTATTTTACCATCCTCAACATTAATAACTCGTCGTGCTTTATTTACCACCCTTTGATCATGTGATGAGAATATAAATGTGGCCTTCTCCTTTATATTTAATTGATACATTATATCCAGAAGATTCTCAGTTGATTTACTATCAAGATTTGCTGTAGGCTCATCGGCAAGAATAAATCGTGGTCTTGATGCCAATGCCCTGGCCACAGCAACTCTCTGTTGCTGTCCACCTGATAGTTTAGCAGGTCTGCTATTTAATCTATCGCCTAAGCCAACAGCCTCTAGCAGCTCTTTAGCTCTTGCTCTGCGTTCTCTATAAGAGATACCTTGCAGGTGCATAACAAACTCTACATTCTCTATTGCTGTTAATACGGGTATCAGGTTATATGCCTGAAATATAAAGCCTATATTATGCATTCTAAAGTCTATTAGTTTTGACGATGACATTAATGCCAGATTCTGACCGCCAATCATTATGTTCCCACTTGTAGGTTTATCCAGACCACCAATCATATTTAATAAGGTTGTTTTTCCTGAACCGGAAGGTCCGACAACAGCGGTAAATTCACCCTCATTAATTTCAATATCAACACCATTTATTGCACGTACTTCAACCGAGGTTTCGTCATATATCTTATACAGGTCTTTAACTTTTATTACTGATTCCATCTGTTTCTGTTTTAAGATTAAATTATCAGGCATCTATTCTCATTGCTGTGGCCGGATTAAGCTTTAGTGCTTTTGCAGCCGGATATATTGATGATAACAGAGCTGTTATAACCACCATTAATATTAGTACCGGATAGTAACTGATATCTAAAACCGGAAATACTAATGAGTCGTATCCTATTGCCTCAAGCCCTTTTGAGTAAGCCGACAGATCCATTCCGTTTTTAGAGGTTATATTTACAACTACTGTTGCTGCTATAATACCTATTATACCTCCTGTTAACGATAGAAACAGTGTCTCAAGAAGTATCATTCCGAATATCCGTTTGCCATTCATTCCAATAGCCATAAGCATGCCTATCTCGCGACTACGTTCAAGCACAACCATGAGCATGGTATTTATTATTCCGAAAGCAAGTGCAACAAGTATTATTGACATAAATATAACCAACATATTGTCCATCATATCAATCATCATTCCCAACTCTGGCATTATCTTTTTCCATGTACGTGTAACAATTAAATTGTTTTCACTCTTTAACTCATCTGCTGCAAGGTTAAGATCATCATTATTCTTTAGAAGAACAGCTATCTCGTGAGCCTGATTATTATTTAACCCGGCAAACCGAGCTATCTTGCTTCGCGGAACAAATACCATCATATCATCAAAAACTTTGTTTGATGTCTTATAAAGAGCTGTAATCTTAAACGACGTTTCCGTCAATCCTCCCTCTACTGTCTGAAATACAAACGTAACCTTCTGTTTAAGTCTTATTCTTAACTCTTTTGCAAGGCGTTCACTCATAAGAACCGGATATTTTTTATTAAAATAATCTGGTATACTATCGGTTATCTTTGTATGTATATCTGTAACCTTCTGTTCTGATTCTCTGTTTATTCCTACAATCTTAACTCCTTTTGATGCTCGCGCAGATTTTGCCATTCCGGAGATGATTATCCTTGTAGAGAGTGCTTCGACATATTTGCTATCATTTATTCTTTGCTCTATATTTTTAATATCCGGTATTACATTGCCTACCTCTTCATCGTCAAGATATTCTGAGCTATGAACCTGTATGTGTGATACCTCACTTTTAATAGCTGAATCTATTCTCTGTTTTGCCATTCCGTTCATAAAGGCCATAAAGAATATTCCACAAAGAAGACCTACTGCAACAGACATCATTACAACAATACTTCTTATCTTATTTCTCCAGACATTTTTCCATGCAACAATAAATATCATAACTGTATATTTTTATTTATTCAGGCTCTGAGTGCCTTTATTGTTTTTAATCTGGCTATTGATATTACTGGTATTATAAGCATAATAACTATAATTATAAATACGGTAATTGCCTGACTCAAGAAAAAACCTGATTCAAACGCAAAAGGCATTACTGGTTCCATTCCATATTGCTCCATTATTTTAGCCATCTCTCCGGTATATTGATATGGATTATTATGAAAATATGCTATTATTGGGAGGCTAAACAATACTCCTACAACAACTCCTACAAAGCCAATTATAAGTGTTTCAAAAAATACCAGAGTAACTATCTTATAATGTCTCATGCCAATTGCCAACATCACCCCAAACTCACGTACACGTTCATTAATCATCATTATTAATGTCCCGAATATTCCGAAGGCAACAATAAGATAGAGTATCGCCAACATAATAATTCCCTGCCCATTATCGGCCTCTATCTGTTGCGCCAGTTCAGGTGTCAGTTCCCTCCAATCCATAACCTCAATATCACTGTTATTGAACCTACTTAATATCTGCTCTTTTACCTGATGGTTATTTTTATCGTCTTCAAGTTTTAAAGCCAAAGTTGTAATCTGGTTATCTAAAGAGCAATACTCCTGTGCATATTTTATTGGCATATACATCAATCTTTTATCAAGATCTGGCGAGGGGAACTTTACAATTCCTATTACAGCATAGAGACCAGCAGCAGAGCTACCATGATATCCCTGTCCGAGAATAACAATTGAATCGCCAACAGACAGTTTAAGATTTTCGGCAAGAGATGATCCTAACAATACCCCTTCCTGATCGTTATTCAGGTACTCACCTTTAACAAGCTTACTCTTAAGTTTAGAGAACTTGTCTTCAGCATCAGGATCAATTCCATTGACCATTACACCTTTGGTTTTATTTCCGTATGATGCTAATGCAAATGTCTCTACTCTTGGAGCTATTGCACTTACATTATCAATAGATTTTATATAGTTAACAAGTCTATCATTATAACTGAATACATTATCAATTATCTTTTCATCCCAATAACCTGACTTATGGACCTGAATATTCCCGGTAAATGCTCCAACAATATTGTTTATCATATTATCATATGATCCAATCTGCATTGACCGGGTTATAAGCGCCAGAAATATTGCCAGAAAAACCGAGGCCATTGTTATAAGGCTTCTAGCTCTGTTACGCAATGTATTACGCCATGCCATTTTAAGATAGTTCATAATATATTATTTTATCCGTTTCATATTCTGCTGCGAAAAGAATGATTGATCTTTCTTTATTCCATACTGCATTTTAATAATATGAACAACCGTTTTATGCCCCTCTTCGTCGGCAGGAATAATCTCAAGGCGAGTGGGAATTTTTCTATCACCCATCTGTTTTATATCGTATGCAGAGTCTGTTTTAACAAGCATATCATCTTCGTCATAATATTCACTTTTCATCTGATCAAACTCATCAACACTAATCCACTTAATAATTTTCCCCCATACAACAGAAGCTTCTTCAAGAGGAATTAGCTCAATCTTATAACAATCTATTCCGTTTATAGATTCTCTACCAATAAGTTTATGATTGTAGTCAACAACTATTGAACTCTCTTTTAGTATATCGTCGTTTGTAAAATCAGATCCCATCCAACCTTGCGACATCATAGATGGCGGAAGCTTTATAAGCCTTCTGATTTTAGGATTCCATGTCCACATCTCATTTTTACGTTTAAGAAATGTCTGACCTTTTTCACGAGCCGGAGCCGAAACATATGTAAGAGAGTAGTCGCGACCCAATCCCCAACCTTTAAAGACAACTGTACGTTTCCATGTTGGTCTTATTATCTCCATTTTCATCTCGCTATATTGCGATGTTCCCTGCCACTTTTCATCAGCTTTCTTTATAATTTGTTTGGCATCCTGAGCAGATACAAATATTGATAAAGCTGTAAAAAGAATTGTTAATACTACTAATCTGATCATAAGTATATATTTTTATTCTGGTAATTGTAGTAGCTCTTTAATTGTTAAGTTCTAATTATATTTACCATTAAGTTACAATTATTTAAGTACTATCTACAATATTTTTCTATAATCAATTCCTGTATTTCGTTAATAGGATAATTATCTCTATTTGCAACATAGTTCATACATACACCATCAAGGGTAGTAGTAAACAATACAGCTTCCAAATCCGGGTTCTCAACACCTCTGTTTGACATATATCTGCGAATAAATACAAAGAGAGGTTCTATCTCCTTTAGAAATTTGCCTATTAATTCTTTAGGTAACGATGGTTGTATCATTACCGAAAAGAATACTGCCCAGTAGTCTGGTTTATCTTTAACAACTTTAATTGATTCTCTGATAAAATATTCAACATCAGTATTGGCAATATCTCTCTTTAACATTGGCTTTATACTTGGTTCAAATAGTATAAATGCACTATGTATTGCCTTATACAACAGATCCTCCTTATTTGTAAAGTAGTTATACATTAATCCTTTTGATATTCCTGCCTCCTTAGCTATAAGGCTTATTGGTGTATTATGATAACCTTTTTGCCCAAACAGTCTGATTGCTACATCAATAATCTGTTGTTTACGTTGTTCTTTATTTAGTTCCCGGTTTGTTATATTATTCATTTATTAAAATTGACTGAACGTTTGGTCAATTTTATAATAGTTTTAGATAAAAATCAAGGAAAAAACTCATTTTAACATTTAACTATCTGCCAATTTACTAATAATCAAGAGTTAAACTAATCATCAGATATTGGCAGGCAGAAAGTAAACTCACTTCCTTTATCCAATTCACTTTTTACAGTAATGTTACGCCCGTGTTTCTTAATAAACTCGTTGCAAAGAATGAGTCCTAACCCGGTTCCTCGTTCGCCGTCGGTACCTACAGATGTAATCTCAGAATCGAGCTTAAACAGATTTTCAATAATATCTTTACTCATACCAACTCCTGTATCCTTAACCGATATTTTAATATTATCTTTATATCTAATTGTTGTGATAGTTACTGAGCCACCTGGTTTTGTAAATTTTATTGCATTAGACACTAGGTTACGTATCACTGCATTAATCATGTTAATATCGCAGTATACATAATCATCGCCAGATATATCGTATCTTATTATTATTCCCTTCTTTTTGGCTGTTGTATCAGATATAAGTGTAACGGATTTAAAAATATCTGATAGTTTATTCTTTTTGGGAGAATATTTCATCATACCCATCTGAGAACGCGACCATTCCAAAAGGTTGTTTAACAGGTCAAATCCTCTTCTGGTACTCTTATATAATATCTGTGAATAGTGTTCTATCTTATCATAATCGTATTCCCTTACTCCTTTCAGAAGTAGTTCGCTAAAACCAAGCATAGTATTAAACGGATTCTTAAGATCATGTGCTATAATTGAGAAAAATCTATCTTTTGTTACATTCAACTCTTTTAGAACCTTTTGTGACTCAACCAAACACATCTCTGCATTCTTCTTCTCTGTATAATCTTCAATAATAGATACAAAATGATGGTAATTCCCTTTATCATCAAGACGTGCTGATACATGTGATCTTACATCCAGATATGTACCATCTTTCTTTCTATATTGATTCTCTACTTTATATAATATTATATTTCCTCTCTTATATTCGCTCTGTATCTTTTCTTTATCCGGACTAAAAAACAGTAATTCTCTGGTTTCTGGTGGCAACTCTTCATTATCATTATATCCCAGCATTTCATAAAACTTACTATTACCTTTTATAACATTACCTGATATATCGCCAAGTACAATGCCAATATTTGCCTCATCAAATATTAGCCGTAATTTCTCTTCACTATCTTTAAGAGCTTTCTCTGCTGCAATCTTCTCAGACACATCTTCAAATGTACAGAATTGAAATGCCTCGTCTTTAAGATATATCTCTGTAACAGATGCATTTGTTATTACCAGATTACCTTTAAGCGACTTAAGATTCCATTGTATTGTTGTAGACCCCTTCTTCTCAACCATTCTGTTTATCGCCTTTCCATATTCTCTGGCACTATCTCCTCTGTTCTGTAGTTCATATGATATATCAAAAAGATTACTACCTATTATATTAGTATCATTTACCGTTTCCATCATTCGTAAAAACTGAGGATTGCAATCAACTATCTCGTTATTCTTGTTTAATATTATAAATCCATTAAGTGCATTCTGGAAGATCTTTCTATATCGCTCTTCACTATCCTTAAATGCCTGCTCTGTTTTAATCTTATCCGATATATCTTCAATTGCACAGAATTGGTGTTTTTCACCTTTTAAGGTCATCTTATTTACCGATGCATTTACATACAAAGGTCTATCACCACTCTTATTCAGAACCCAAAGAAAATTGGCTCCTCCATTAGTGTTTATCTGGTTATCAATATAGCCTACATACTCTTCTACCTTCATATCTACCATCTGTGTATGATATGAGATATCTTTAATCTCTTTGCCTATTACATCAATTGTAGAATCAAATTCAAGTAATTCCAGGAAACGAGAGTTACATTCATATATTTTATTGTTGTTATCTAAAACAAACATCCCATGCAAGGCATTCTCAAATATAGTTCTATACCGCTCTTCTTTCTCTTGTAGCTCTTGTTCTGCTTTATATTGAGCTTTTCTGTCTTCAATAGATGCAAACTGAAGTTGTTCTCCCCCAAGGTTAATCATTGATATTGATACACGACATGGTATATCTTCTCCACTTTCCGATATATGAATCCACTCAAATATATGTCTGCCTTCGCGATTTATTTCACTGTTCACAATATCATTATAATCCTCAAGGCTAACTCCATCTGGTTGAACGCCTTTTGAAAACTTATATATATGTTTGCCCAACAGATCCTCTTTCTTTAACTTTCCGAATAGCTCAACTGCTGATGGGTTACAATCAATTATAATATCATCAGATAACAGTAATAGTGCACTAAGTGAATTATCGAATATACGTCTGTACTTTTTCTCGCTGTCCTTAAGTTTACGTTCAGATTTAATAACCTCTGTAAGATCCTCTATTCTGGCAATTATTAGTTCATCGTTATTTAAACTAAGTTTATTTGCAAACACCTGCAAAGGGACCTCTATTCCACTATTTGTTAATAGTTGCCATTTAAATGATACTGTTCCTTTGTTATTAACCAGTTCATCAATCAGTCGTTTTATTAATCCTTCTAATAGATAACTATCTTTTTCAGAACTATTGCTTAAGGACTGTAAACCTATTAAGCTATCTTTTGAGGGAACATCAAATAGTCTTACTGCATTACCATTACAGTCAAATATCACTCTATTCTTTATTACAATAATTGCATCCGCTGACTCTTCAAAAATTGCTTTGTAACGCTCTTCGCTATCAAGTAACGCCTTTTTCGCTTTTATTTTGTCTGTAAGATCCTCTATAGATGCAAACAGATAATCTTTCATATTAAAGTTTATCTTGTTTACATGCACTATAACCGGAAAAACCTCTCCATTGAATCTTACATGATTCCATTCAAATGTTATACTATTTTTTGATGATATAATTTTACGCAACTCATCTATAAACTCTGATAATTGCCCGGCACTATCAATTGGCGACAAATCTATTACACTCTTATCAATAAGATCTGTTTTATCCTCTGCTCTAAACATATCAATAGTTGCCATATTACAGTCAACAATATTTACATCCTCTAGCAGCATAAATGGAGTATGCGAGTTATTAAATACACTTCTGTACTTCTCCTCACTCTCTATTAAAATCTTCTCTGACTCTAACCTTTCCGTAAGGTCTGTTACCACAGCAAAAAGCATATCTGTACCATACTGATTATACAAAGACATTGATATTCTTGTCTGAAATTCAGTACCTGACAGTGTTTTGCATGTCCAGCTAAACTCCTCCTGATTACCTTCATATGCCTGATCTATATATTTCTCAGACAAGATATCTGTTGGAGTACCATCTTCCTGATATTCTGCAGAGATTTCACTTATTAATCGTCCTTCAAGATCTTCACTACTTTCTGCCCCAAATAGCTCTATAGCACAAGGGTTACTATCAAGTATAACCTTCCCGCTAAGCATTATTATTGCCATTGGTGCATTCTCAAACAGGCTGCGATACTTAATCTCGCTAAATATTATTTTCTGTTTATCCTCTTTCTCTTTAGTAATATCTCTTATATATATATAGTCTGCTGGTTTGCCATTATATTCAATAATGGCAGCATTTAACCACACAGTAATAGTGTTCCCTTTGCTATCAAGAATATCAATCTCGTACTCCTTAGGTATATTCTTTCCTTTTATTCGTTGACTATAATTACTCTTTGCTTTCTCTTTATATTTTGGAGCAACAAGTTTATGAAACTCCATTCCAATAATATCATTATGATCAAATCCGGTCAGGGCACAGAATCTTTGATTTGAGTATACAAATATTCCATCCTGAATAATTAATATTCCATCAAGTGAATTCTCTATTATCTCATTATATTTTTTTGCAGTATTGGCCTTTACTAAATGTTCAATCTCTATTCTCTTTCTGATATTACGAATAAGAAAAACTATTAGTACAATAAGAGTAACTATTACAGTGGATAAAACAATTATTTTATCCAGATGAGTAACCAGAAAAGGATCTTCTCTGTTTACAAATACAACTTCATGTTTTAAGCTATTATTAGAGAGATTAAATTTTTTAAATACAGTATAATCTAATATACATTTGGCTTTATTTGTTATGTCAACAACTGTATCAGGATAATTATTTACAATAATATCGATAACTCTATTTGCTGCAGAAATACCATGATCTTTTGCTGATACAACCAATCCGCCAAGTACACCGTTTTTTATATCAATATCTACAAATGCAAATACCGGAATGTCTCTATTTACAGCAACCTTTTTTGTTACATCTATATCATCGTATATGTTTGCTCCTCCAATACGTTCATAGGCTCCCAAAAAGACAACATAGCTATCATCAAATGCTTCTATCTGATTCTCTATATCATTAATATCATCATCTGAGTATATAAACTTAATTCCATCAAATTCCGGCTCAATATAGGTTTCAATATATTGTTTAAAATATCTGCCTACTCTAAAGCTATCATTAATTATATAGTACTTATCTCTATCAGGAAAAAAATTCTTCGCCATTCTGAAATTCCCAAGTAAATCGCCCATATTCACCTCTCCTGTAATTGGAATATTTCTCTTTTGTATAGCATTAACAGTATTTATAAATGCTGTACAAAAAACAATTGAGGTATTAGGAAAGAGTTCTTGTTTATAGTCAACGGCAAATTCCAATGCATTGTCGCTTGCTACAATAACTGCATCAAAATAATCCGATCCGTATTTGGCTTTAATTAACGATGATAGTTCCGGGTAAAATGTAGGGCTACCAATATTCCTTGAGTCCATATCAATATGATGAAACTCTATTCCTGGAACTTCGTTTTTCAATGTCAGATATATTCCTGAATATATATCTCTTGACCACTGCCCTTCTATAGAAAATGAATTGATAAAAAGTACGCTTCTCTTATTTGCCATTGATGCATTAAGAGAAACGTACAATGTGATAAATAATATTGTTAGAATCTTCTTCAATTGCCAGTAGTATTATTACTTAAATAATAACGACAGCATATTTCAATTGTTTCAAAAATTCAATTGAGTATACCCACACAACAGTTCTAATCGCGTAGAGAATTCTTAAGAAGATCGTTCTTCTCTTTTCTGGTTAGCTTATAGTTTTCATTATAAATATGTCCTTCCCACTCTCCATACATAGGGTTAGGCAATACAATAAATCTTTTACCAAACTCCATTTTATACTTCTCAACTGCCTCTTTAGCTTGGTTTGTTCTATTCTCAAATACCGATAAAAAATCGCTAAGATTATCACCCATAAGCAGAACAATATCATAATCCTTCTTTACAACAGCTCTACGAGGCTCTTTCCCCGATCCCTCTGTTCTTAAAAGAATATGATCTTTATCAACAACCGGAAAGCCCTTGCTTTTAAGATTCTCAATTGTTGACTCAAGCAAATGAACCTTTCTGTTTGAAATAAAGAAAAGTTCAATATCTTTTTCGTTAAGGTATTTTGCAAAGTCTATAGCTCCAGGCACCGCTTCTGCTCTTTTTTGGTTAACCCATGCATCCCATGTTTCAGATGAATATGGCGTACATGTTTTAATTACACCTGCCTCAAACGGACTATTATCAAGAACTGTTTCGTCAATATCTACAATTACTGCCAGTTTTTTATCTCCGGTATAGTTAGCTTTAAAATTATCTACACTATATCTTGCACAGTTAAATGCCTGATGGTAGAGAGCTTGCATCTCTCCCGAATTCTGATACCAAGCCACAGCCATTAAAAGCTGGTCTTCATTCTTTTTCTCCTTTTGTTTGCATCCAACAATAAAAATAGATGCAAGAACTAAGCTTAACAATATTTTCTGCATAGTAATATATTTTTTCTTGAAAGAACAAAGATACTCTTTTGCAAAAAAAAATATATTTTACATGCAACTATTTAAGTATTTACTCGTCTGTTAATATTGCACTATAAAAATAGGTAGTAAATATCCGAGTCAGAAATTCAAAAATGAAGTGATATGAAAAAGACAACAATCGCCATTGCTATACTCCTGATAACAGGCATTCTAACGTCTTATTCTCAGGAAAGAGATTTTGACAGATTAAAGAAACTAGAGAATTTAGAAGGAGATACGGTAAGAAA
The DNA here is from genome assembly GCA_002454955.1 of Bacteroidales bacterium UBA6680. GTDB lineage: Bacteria > Bacteroidota > Bacteroidia > Bacteroidales > UBA6680 > UBA6680. Next base: position 19,237 of record DKJY01000075.1, on the reverse strand, counting down.
CAAACTTGATAAAGGAAAAGACACATTATCATTCAGGTTTGGAAAAAAAAGATACAGTATAATAAAGCATCATAATCCTAATTCGCACGACAGATATACTACTGCTGTATCTGACTGGAGTGGTTTTAGAGGACATTGGTCCGGTTTTGGTTTGGGAATAAATAACTTCTTTACAAACTCCTCTGATTTTGAACTTCCAACCGGATTTATGGAGTTAAATGAACGCAAATCAATAGAGGTAAATATAAATCTGTTTCAACATAGTTTTGGCTTAAACAGAAACTTTGGAGTTGTTACAGGACTTGGATTAACATACAACAATTACAGATTTGAGAATGATATTACATTAGCAAAATTAAATGGAAAAGTTGTTGTTGATCATAAATATAATAATAACGATTACAGTGTTGAGAAAACAAAATTAACAACCTGCTATCTTAACGTTCCTGTATTATTAGAATTTAATACCAGAGTTGGGCGACGCACAAGAATGCATATTAATGCCGGAGTAATAGGATCATTAAGAATAGGATCGCATACTAAGGTTGTATACAGAAATTTGATTCCAGGTGCAGATAACGACAGAAAAAAAGCCAAAGACAGAGGTGATTTCTACCTTAGACCATTTAAATACTCACTATACGGACAGATTGGTATTGGCGACATTGCTATATACGGAAAGTATGATATGGTTTCGTTATTTGAGGATAATAAAGGTCCGGAATTAATTCCGTTTTCAGCAGGAATAGTACTTACATTCTTTTAAAGAATACATCATTTATGGGCAAAAGGAGATTCTTTACTGAATCTCCTTTTTTTGTATACACTATAGACATTTTTAGTAATTGAACTTTATAATACAATCAGTAAACTTTATTCTTATTTTTTAAACTCCCATCCATTGGTATATGCGACAACACAAACATTCGCTTAATATTTTGAATAAAAAAAAGTTAAACATTTTTATGCCTATAGCGTTTTTATAAAATAAAGCTTAACTTTAATGGTGTTTCGCTGAAAAACATTTATGACTATGGATGATAATAAACTTAAAAAGGTAATTATACCGTGGGATTTCACAGAGGTAGCTGAGAACGCCCTTAAATATGCTTTCGCTATGTCAGACAATTCAAGTTCGCAATTTGAAATTGTACATGTTCATATAAAAGGAGGCATATTCTCTTCAAAGTCGTCTGATGAACTACAAAGGTTACAAACTAGTTTAGAGGAGGAAAAGAGTAGAATTAAGAAGCTATATAAAATCGATGTAAAAACTGTTATCCTTGAAGGAAAGCTGTTTGATGCAATATCTGATTATGCTTCAGAAACAGACTCGTCATTAGTTGTTATGGGTACTCATGGTATGATTGGTATGCAAAAGATTATTGGCAGCAAAGCTCTAAAAGTTATAGATGGTTCAAATACACCGTTTATTGTTGTTCAGGAAGAGCCTAAAACAAAAGATTTATTCCAGAATATAATATTTCCGGTTGATTACCGAAAAGAGATAAAGGAGATGCTATCATGGGCATTAAACCTGAACAGACTTTACGGCTCAAAGATTCATATAGTTAAACAACATCAGACAGATCCGGGTATGAAACGCAAGGTTGACAATAATATAACCTTTTGCAAGAACTACTTTGAGTTACATGATATCCCTTTTGATATACATATTGTACCAAAAACAGGTCATTTTCATAAAGAGATAATTTTTCAGGCAAGAAATATTAAATCTGATCTAATATTTATTCTTACAACTAAGAATATTGATTTTGGTGATTATCTTATGGGAGCACAAGAGCAACACATAATAGCCAATGATTTTAAGATTCCTGTACTGTGTATAAATCCACACATGGTTTAAACATAATACATATAATATTTAAAGTAAAAAGGTCATCAATAGATGACCTTTCTCTATTTTTAACAATCTGTTTGTTATATACTAAACAATAATGGTTAATTTTGACCCTATTTTATTAATTTGTTACTATGGCTAAGAAAGGAAAAAAAGGTAAAATCGATATTGTATACTCTACAAATCCTGACTTTGAGTATGAATATGAAGAGGATGTTGTAAAAGAGCTATTACCACCAAATCAACAAAATTTAAGAATAATGCTTGACAAAAAGTCGAGAGGTGGAAAAAAGGTAACACTTATAACAGGTTTCAAAGGTCCAGAAGATGATCTTAAAGATTTGGGAAAGATGCTTAAAAGTAAATGTGGTGTTGGAGGTAGTAGCAAAGATGGCGAAATTTTAATACAAGGCGACTTCAGGGATAAAGTACTTGATATACTTATAAAGGCCGGATATAAAGCAAAAAAGTCTGGCGGATAGTACCCATTCAGCAAACTATTATTTCAATCAAATTATTAATTAAATGGTACGAAGCTTAATAATTACCTTGGCGGTGCTATGTTCTTATAGCAACAGTTTATTTGGTCAGTATGAGGTAAAGGTAATGCAATATAACTTATTAAATTATGGCAATAATTTTGGCTCATGCTCTGATTATAACAATAGCATAACATATAAGAACAGTAAACTAAAGACAATTTTTGCACATGTAAAACCTGACATTATTACTGTAAATGAAATAGCTTACTCTCCTGACGGAAGATATGTTAACTCTATTCTGGACAACGCCCTTAATGTTGATGGTGTTGATTATTACAAAACATCAGATAAGATTAAAGGAAATGCATCAATAGGAAATGCCGTATTCTTTAACTCAAAAAAGATAGGTTTTGCAGATCAGGATATAATTACAACTGAGCCAAGAATTACTGATGTTTATAAGTTGTATTACAAAACACCGGATCTTGGAGTAACAGAAGATACAGTATTTATATACTGTTTTGTAGCTCACCTTAAGGCTGGAAGAGATGATACAGAACGCCGAAGAAATGCAGCCAAATCTATAATGATATATAGAAAGTACAAACAACAGGACAACTGTTTAATGATGGGAGACTTTAACCTATACACCAACCAGGAGCCCGCCTATAAAATGTTTACAGATTATGAAATTGAGGACTTAAACTTTAATGACCCGGTAAATGCAGAGGGCGCATGGAGTAACAATAGTAACTACAAAAAGTATCACACACAGAGTACTCACTCCAGATCTGACTGTGCTGTAGGAGGTGGTATGGATGACCGATTTGATTTCATTCTGATATCAAATAACCTGCTAAAAGATGATTATCTTAAATATAAATCCGGCTCATATAAAGCAATAGGTCAGGATGGTTCTTTCTTTAACAGATCAATATTAGAATCTAATAATTCAAATATGCCGTCATCAGTAATTAACGCTTTATATAACTGTTCAGATCACCTGCCTGTTTATCTGGAACTTACAGTTAAACCCAAACCCTTAACAGATACTGGTGGAACTACAGATATTAACAGTTCATTTAAACAAAGCATCATAAATATATATCAGCCAGATGATAATACACTAAACATTAATACAGATATTAACGATTCATATACCCTTAGAATAGTTGATGCTACTGGTCGCGAAATATTGTTTAAAAGAACAAAAAACAGTGCCGAAAAAATTAATATAAGTAATTTTGATAAAGGCATCTATATTGTAAATATATTGTCTAAAAACAGATCTTTTTCTAAACAGATAGCAATTAAATAATTATGGAGAATATTGTTGATAGATTTCTTAGATATGTAAAAACACATACAATGTCAGATCCATCGTCTGACAATTATCCAAGTACTGAAGTACAGTTTGACCTTGCAAAGATATTGTGTAAAGAGCTTAAAAATATTGGTCTAGAAGATGCAGAGGTTGATGAAAACTGTTATGTTACAGCCACATTAAAAAGTAATTGCGATAAAGAGTTGTTCCCAGTAATTGGTTTTATTGCACATCTTGACACAAGTCCTGATTTTACAGCACTTAATGTAAAGCCACAGATAATTACTGATTATGATGGTAAAGATATCTTGCTAAATAAAAACCAGAATATTGTACTATCAGTAAAAGATTCTCCTGAACTTCTTAACTATATAGGTCAGGATATTATTACAACTGACGGGACAACACTACTTGGTGCAGATGACAAAGCCGGTATTGCAATCATAATGGATACAGTATCATATATAATTAACAACAAAGATATTAAACATGGTGATATAAAGATATGCTTTACTCCTGATGAGGAAATTGGAAGAGGAGCCGATAGGTTTGATGTTAATAAATTTGGTGCCGACTTTGCATACACAATTGATGGTAGTGAGATTGGTGAACTGGAATATGAAACCTTTAATGCAGCTGGATGTAAAGTTACAATTAAAGGGAAGAATGTACATCCCGGATATGCCAAGAATAAGATGATAAATGCCAGTTTACTTGCAATGGAATTTAATAATCTGTTGCCGGCAAATGAAAGACCTGAACACACCGAAAACAGAGATGGGTTTTATCACCTTATTGGTTCTGAAGGTTCAGTTGAAAATGCATGGCTTGAATATATTATCAGAGATTTTGACGCTGATGCGTTCGATAACAGAGTTGAAGCAATAAATAGAGCTGTTGCCTGGATGAACAAAAAATATGAAAATGATACTGTTTCGGTTCAATTCATATATCAGTACAGAAATATGCGAGAGAAAATAGAACCAGTTAAATACATTGTTGATTTAGCAGAAAAAGCTATGATTAAGGCTGATATTGAACCAAAAATAAAACCTATCAGAGGAGGCACCGATGGTGCAAGATTATCTTTTATGGGATTACCTACACCAAATATATTTGCCGGAGGACATAATTTTCATAGCAGATTTGAGTTTGTACCTATAAACAGCATGAAGAAATGTGTTGAGGTACTAACCAATATAATACTACTAAGCAAAGACTTAAAACAGAAATAAATTACAAAAAAAGTGGCGATAATAAATTAATATTATCGCCACTTTTATATACAATATATTCTATATAATATTAGAAATATTTCTGTTCTGAACCATAAATATCGGTCATAAGATTATTTGCCAAACGACTTGCTCCTATTCTGAATAATTTTGAATTCAACCACTCATCACCCAATACATTCTTAACTATTGAATAATATAACAGCGAATCTTCTGTTGTTGCAATTCCTCCGGCAGGTTTAATACCTACCTTTTTACCTGTTTGGTTAAAATGCTCCTTAATCACTCTACACATTACGTAAACAGCCTCTGGTATTGCAGCAGGATCTGTTTTTCCTGTTGATGTCTTTATAAAATCAGCACCAGCTTCAATTGCAAGAATACTTGCCATTTTAATCTGCTCTTCGTCCTGCATAGACCCAGTTTCAAGGATAACTTTAAGATGAGCATCACCACAAGACTCTTTAATTTGTCTCAACTCACTATAAACAGTTCCATAATCCTCTTCAAGGAATCTTCCAACAGATATCACTACATCAACATCTGTTGCACCATGGTCAACAACCATCATACACTCAGACATCTTTATATCAATAAATGTTTGCGATGATGGGAATCCTGCAGCAACAGACGCCACTCCAACATTATCTTTCTCTAATGTCTCTTTAGCACATGCAACAAAAGGAGGATAAACACAAACCGCTGCTACATCAGGCATTTCGGGATATGATCCCTGAAGTTTATTAACCTTTGTACACATATTCTCTACTGTTTCAAAGGTATCTGTATGATTAAGTGTTGTTAAATCTATAAAGCTAAATACCTGCTTATATACATCAGCATTCTTATAATCAGATATCTTATTTTTAAGACTTAAAACTTCCCCTTTTACCTCATCTTCTGAGAACAGAATATCATATTTGTTTAAAATGGCATCCATATCTTACTGTTTTGTTAATAATTGAGGCACAAAATTACGGTTCATTTTAATAATTAACAATCCTTTTCGTTACCTTTTATATAAATTTGTACTTTATAATAGTCTGATATTGAAAAAACGAAGATTAAATAATAGACCCAGAGTATCAATTGTAGGCTCTGTAGGTGTCCCTGCCAACTACGGAGGTTTTGAAACACTTACTGAAAGGCTGGCAATACATATGGCACAAAAAACTCAATTGCATATCTTTTGCTCGTCAAAAGCCTATAAAGAGAAACTGAAATATTTTCATGGTGCAAAACTTCATTATATTCATCTTAAAGCCAATGGAATTCAGAGTATCCTCTACGACATTATATCAATTATAACAGCCATTTTTATATCAGATACAATTATTGTTCTTGGAATATCAGGTACAATAATTTTCCCGCTGATAAAACTAATACCCGGAAAAGAAGTAATTCTGAATCCTGATGGAATGGAATGGAAACGTAGTAAATGGAAAAGAAGTGGAAAAGATCTACTATCAATGCTATATAAAATAGGGGTATATTTTGCAGATAAAATAGTTTCTGATCATGTAGTTATACAACGTTACATAAAGTTAAATTACAATAAACCGTCCACACTTATTCCTTATGGATCTGACCATATTACAGAAGCAGGTAATTATACTAATACAGGAAGTAAAATAAATGATAAACCATATTATTTGGTTATATGCCGCATTGAACCAGAGAACAGCATACAATTGATTCTTGAAGCATTCAGTAGCTTGCCTCATATGAATCTGGTATTTATTGGTAATTGGTCAAACTCTGAGTTCTCAAAGAATATCTATAACAGATATTCAACTATAGATAATATAACCTTAGTTAATTCAGTGTATAATAATAATATAATTAACAATATTCGTTCAAATGCTATAGCTTACATACATGGACATACATGTGGTGGTACAAACCCATCACTAATAGATGCCATGAGGTTTCAGGCACCAATAATTGCACATAACAATATATTTAACAGACACACAACCAGTAATAAAGCAACATACTTTTACAACAAAACTGAATTAACTGAAGCTATAATAAATATAAGCAAAAAACTCACATTAAATAAAGACAGATATACACCTGAAAACAAAATATATAAATGGCAAAATATAGCAGATTCTTACTACAATCTAATATCGTAAAGACAAACAACTTAATCCGCCATCAATCTTCCTGAATTCTGATATATCAATTGCTTTTACAAGAAACTTAGCATGTCTCACCACATCTATTGAGTGCTCTGCATTCTTTGGCATCAGAACATACCCTCCTGCAACAAATGTATTTGCAGCATAACCTTCCTCATCGCGCAAAACAATCTTGTTATATGATGAAAACTCAGGGGCATACTTTAACCAACCCGAAACTAGTATTATATTTTTACCCAGATATGATATATTAGATTTAAGATGAAGTCCGGCTTTAATATCTATTAGGTTCACCTCATACCCAAGATCATTAAGCATAACCTTTAACTGTTCTGCTCCCTCTCTGTTTGTTCTTGAACTTAAACCTATAATAAACTTATTCTCAATCCTAAGAATATCCCCTCCTTCAACTGTTCCTGTAGTCTCTATTCTACCTACAATGTCAAATTTATCATTAAGATACTCCTCTATCTTTGCTACCTCTCCTTGTCTGGATACTGCACCTGGTCTGAGAATTACCGCACCCTTCTCTGTTATCAGAGCTATATCCTCAATAAAAGTACTATCCGGAAAATCCTCATTTGATTCTAATACATGAACGTCAACACCTAATCCTCTAAGAGTTTTAACATAATTCTCATGCTGTCTAATTGCAAGGTTATAATCAGGCAAACCTAATCTTACTGTGGTAAGTCCTTTATAAATACTTCTGGAGGGTTTAATTACTATGGCATGCTTTTTCATACGTATAATTTTACAGTTATGTGTTTTGAGCCAACAATAATTTTCAAACAACTTTTCTTCAGCTCATTTATAGTTTTTAGGGTCAAAAAATCAATAAAATTTTTTGTTGTTCTTCTGAATGTATAAATTTATAACAATGCTCGACGTAAGGAAAGAATTATTCAATTAATTTTAATTCAGCGCAAGTTTTTTTCAATTCTGTTGTCTAAACTTCAAATTTCACTATTAATGCAAGACAAAGACCTCATTAATAAGATCATTAATAACGACAGAGACGCTTTCAGAATCTTTGTAGATAAATATCAGAAGCTGGTATTTAATGTATGCTACAATTTTCTGAACAACAGATACGATGCAGATGATATTACACAAGAAGTTTTTATTGAGGTTTATAATAAAGCCAATACTTTTAAATTTGAATCTAAAATAAGTACATGGCTATACAGAATTGCAACAAACAAATCGTTAAATCTTATAAGAAAACTAAAAAAAGAGAAGATAATAAAGAGTATTGACAATATGTTTTCGCCGGATAGTGAAAAAAGTATTGATATTATTGACAACCGAAACAAAATTGCACAGGAAGAGATTGAGCATAACGAGATGAGAGACATCTTGTATAGTGCACTTGGTAAACTTCCGAAAAATCAGAGTACTGCATTTAAACTACATAAATTTGAGAATCTGGCATATAAAGAAATTGCTGAGATTATGGAGCTATCACTCTCAGCTGTTGAGTCGCTTATACACAGAGCAGGAAAAAATTTAAGAAAAAAATTGAGTAATTATTATTACTCCTAGCGAAAGTTTTTTCATTTATAAGTGTCTAACTATTAAGCCAACAAACGATATACTAAATAAAATACTACTATGAACTGTAAGGATATAAATAGAGCGATCATAAAATACGGAACAGATCCGGATATCCCCGGGTTTAAAGATCATATATCAAACTGCAATAATTGTAAGAGATTGATTGAAATGATTAACGTTACAATTGATGAAGGAAGCAAACAGGTTAATGCAGAACCAGATCCGTTTCTATTTACTCGTATTGAGGCAAAAATGGAAAGATCTGTGTATAGAAAACCTCAACTAAAACTTGCGAACTATTTAGTTGTTGCAACAGTTATATTTGTAATATCGGTATTTAGCGGGGTATTTGTTGGCAGTAACTTTGTTGATACATCATCTGCCATAGCCTCTTCAGAAATTGAGATGAATGAATACCTGCTGTTTGAAGATCTTGACAACTCATTAGAGAATGATATTCTTCTTACAGATAATGAATAGATATATAAACAGATACTAAGTTTAGGTAAACAGAAACACAATTATCATGAAACGAGAGAAATTTTATAAATACCTGATAATATTCATAATTGCTGCTACAGTAATAAATGTATCATCGCTGATAACAATATTATATAAAACAAAAGCAAAAAATACCTCTTATAAAATAAAATATAAGAAAGATATGGTTCATAAACACCGTAGCCCTTTCTCACCAAATATGTTAAGAAAGCAACTTGATTTAACTAAAGAGCAATTCAGACTTGTAAGAAAATATAAAATAGAGTACCGAAAAAAAGCAGAAGAGATAAACAGAGATATGTATAACTACCATAACGAGTCACTTTTTCTGATTACTAAAGAGAGCTTTGATTCAATATATGCTGATGAGATTGTTCAGAAACAGTGTTTGCTCCATATGAAAACACGCAGAGAGTCACTTAGATATCTAAACAAGGTAAAATCTATTCTGAACAAAGAACAGAAAGAGAATCTGATTAGATTTATTAAAGAAATATCTGAACAGAGATACTCTGATAAAAAGAGAAGAGAGGAACGTGAGAGAGGAGAGAGAAGAGAAAGGCACAGAAGATAGTCTATCAGATTATCTTAATATCAACCAATTTATTATCATATGATTTAACTACATATGGTGTATTCATTAAACTCGGAATTGCAAACAACACACTATCCTGATCTATTCCAATACTTTTTGACGATACATTAACTCCGGCAATAGTAAATAGTTCTACTTTTTTTATTTTAAGGGCTCTACCCCACGACACTTTTATTACTGAGTTATCATTATCTTTTGATACAAAGATATTATCACTATTATCTCTAACCTTCTTGCGCTTGGTTATTATCGTCTTTCTCCTTACGTTCAAAATATTCTGCATAATCCTCCATTTTTCTGGCTATCAGACCTAAAATCAACCATGTTTTTATGTATCTGGTGTATTAAAGTTAAAAAAGAGAATCCATAAGTGCAAGTTTTATTGACTATTGGTGTCTATATAATTAGAAACAGACAAATATTAACTATAAATTCAATTATTATGAGAACAAACAAGATTATTACAAGCATGCTTATTACTCTTTTTATCTCAACAATGGCATTTACAGTAAATGCTCAGGAGATGAATAAGAGAAGAGGTGCAAGAATGCAGAAACAAGAGTGTGTTGAAAAAGGTATGAGACACATGGGAATACCTGATTTAACAGATCAACAAAAAGAGGATATTAAGAAACTCCGCCTGGAGTATATTAAAAAGATGACTCCTCTTAAGAATGAGCTAAATGAGAACAGAGCAAAGCATAAAACACTTATGACATCAGAGAAAGCTGATATGGGTGCTATCAACAAAAATATTGATGAATTTACATCAATAAAGAATAAGATGATGAAGCTTAAAGCAAAACATAAGCAATCAGTAAGAAAACTTCTTACAGAAGAGCAAAGAATAATGTTTGACTCAAGAGCTGGAAAGATGCATAAAAAAAGAGGCAGAGGAGGAATGAACCATCCATCATGTTCACATCCAAAGATGAGACATCGCAGATAATATAAAGGTTAATAATACATTTAAAAAGCTATCCAAACATAATTGGATAGCTTTTTTGATTAACTACACTTCTGATTAACAACAAAAACATTATATTTGACTCAATATTATAACAACAGGCATTTATCAATCAACTATGTTATTATGAGAAGAGTTATACCTATTACAATTATTCTATTATCCATTACCTTCTGCTCCGTTTGTGCAAAAACAAAAAGTCAACCCAAATTAAAAACCGATAGAACAGATAAACTAATTATTGAGCAAAACAGTAATAGATCTTTATCGTTCATTACTAACAATAAAACCAAATCTGACTACTATATTCTTTATCTTACTGATTATAGAGGAGAGATAATTCTTGAACGAAGAATAAAATCATCGGCTATTGGTAAAAGACTAAATATTGAGATGATTCCTGCAGGTGTTTATTCAATAAACATAGACGGAAACAGGGATTCATTTCATGGGCTGTTTATAAAATAAAATCGGCACAAAAACAGAGTAATCTTATTATAAATATGCTGTCAGGGATATTAAAGATATAGAGATACATGCTCTTTATCTTTGCTCTTAAAGTTAAAACTTACCATCACCTCATGCGCTCCGTCACTATATGATCCGAAACAAGAAACTGTTTGATCATATGCATAACCAATTGCAAGTTGTCTTTCTATTTTATACTGTAGTATACGTACAGCTACTATCTGAACATAAACATATATTACAAAAATGGATGAGAGTATGCAGTATAATACAAATACACGTTTAACATCATATATAAATAAGATTGTATCAGATCAATAATTTGTTAATATACAAACATATTACTCTGTGTTATACAACTAAATCATACATTATGCGTCACTCTATAATAAATAGAGTATATTAACTATGTACCCTATTAATAATAGTAACTAAATAATTATATGATTTATGAAATTTAAACTCTATTACCTTGCAATAATACTATTTATTGCTCCCAATGTTTATGCTAAAAAAACAGAACAGGTTAAAGATTTTAACTATCTGGTAAAGTGGATTAAAAACAACTATCCCGGATATAGTGTTAAGGTGACTAATAAGACAGAACCAGAGTTAACAGAACTTGAAAACAGTCTCAGAGAGAAGATTTCTGAGTATCCAGACTCTTGTGGTGTATACCTTAGAAGATATGCATCGTGGTTCAAAGATAATCACCTCAGGGTATCAACCGTTTTTAATAAACCTAACAAAAACAAACATGAGAACAACAATATAGTAATAAGTAGTGCTGATATCTCTGCTATTAAATCCTCTAAAGAATCTATAGAGGGTATATGGCTTGGATTCAGAGGAGATATAGCAATTGTAAAAAGCGATGAAGCAAACAGATGGAATGGAGTATCTGTAAATTACGGTGGTTACAAACCTAATCAGTTAATATTTACATTAACAAAGAATAGTGATGGTACATTTAAATGTAAACACTATAAAAGTTATCTGAATTACAAACCTGTTGAAGAGACAGCCTCTATTGAGCTTAATGGTGAAATTATTGAGATTCATGGTGCCTCTTATCTTGTACGCAGATCTGGTAACAAACAAGCTGATAAAGCTCTACAATATTCATACTGTAGTAAATATCCGAACGGAAGTAACACATTCCCTATTGCCGTAGCCCTAACAGACGATACATTTTATCTTAGAGCTCCCGGGTTTGGATCTGATATGACAAACAGAATGGTAGAGAAACACTGGAATGAGATAGTTTCTCGTCCGAATCTTATTATTGATATAAGATATAATGGTGGAGGACAGGATAAGTACTACAATAGTTTGTCGAAACTTATATATACAGATGCCTATAAAAGTTATGGTGTTGAGTGGTATGCTACAAAAGATAATATCAAACTCTTTGAGGATGCTCTTAAGAATGGAGAAATACGTAATGGTGAGGATGGCAAACGATGGACAAGAGCACTTATAAAAGTGTTAAAAGAGAATCGCGGAGGCTTTGTAAAACATCCGGAAACCGGACGTGGAGGAACAGTAAAGTATGATACTGTATATAAATATCCAAGTAAGGTTGGTATAATTATAAACGAAGGTAACGCCTCTGCAGCAGAGCAATTTTTACTTGCATCAAAACATAGCTCTAAGGTAACCCTGTTTGGTAATAAAAACAGCGCCGGTGTGCTTGACTACTCTAATGCTGTACCAATTAAACTACCTTCTGGTAAATATAAATTAACCTATCCTATGACCAGATCGTGCAGATTACCTGAGTACCCTATTGATAATATTGGTATAAAACCAGACATCAACATTCCGTTTAATAAGACAGAACAACTGTACGACAGACTTGATGAATGGGTCTACTTTGTAAAGAGTTATTTAGAGGTTAAGTAAAAATATACAGGCAATGCAGGGAGACTAATCTCTGCACTGTTTTTATACAATCTCTGCTAATTTAGAATTAACTCTATCCTTAATTTATGATATCCTAATGATATGCTTAGTTATTTAGCTAAATACCTGCCAAAGAATCTTTGCTATATTTCTGGCATCATCCTTTCCTCGATGGTGGGTACCTTCAAGCTCTATATTTATATGTTTAAGAGCTCCTGCCATTCCTAACTCATGTCCTAATCTGTTTTTAAGTGCAAACAGTGTCTTTACATTTATGTGCGATGGACCAAACGGATAACCCATATTTAGTGAAGAACACTGACGTTGAAATTGCTTAAGATCATATGCACCAAAGCTTGCCCAGGCTCTGCTCTGTGTAAGATAATCATTCTTTAATATCTTAAGCGCCTCTTTAAATGTTATACCCTCTTGCTTTATCAGTTCAGGGGTTATTGTGGTCAGTTCTGTACAGAACGTACTTATATCTGATCGTTCCGGAATAACCATTATTCCTCTATTATCTGTTATCTCACCTGTTCCTACATCAAGCAGGCATATACCTATCTCAATTATATCAGATTCCATTCCGTCAGGATTCTTATCTTCCCAACATGTAGACTCTACATCTACAACAACTATCTTATCTAGTTTTCTTGCCATTTTTTAGTCTGTATTGCTATATCAAAAAGCAACTACATATTATTAATTTGCCTCAAAAACACGTTTAAATCCAGGAAGTTCAAACACTTTATCATCTATAGATTTCTCATTTATATCAACAGCAGTATATACAATTGTATATACAGAATCTCCTTCTGTACTATATATCTTTAAAGGAATAGCTCCTGTTCTGTATAAATAGTCAAAAAAACCAATAGGGTTATTCTTATATGTCTCTGTATCTATTTTATAATCGTCAGAAAAATAGATAGTAGTCTTACTTATATTCTCATACTCTATTGTAACTGAATAACACTTTTTACCCATTATTGTCAAAGGCTCATCATTATTTCTTGTAATTACAGGTTCTGGAAGATTCATCTTTTTTAAATCTTTAACTACTCCCACGTCATTCTGCCCTGATGTAAAATTAAATACCATTCCTGTTTCAGAACTACCCAAAGCTACCTCTCCTGGTTTATTAGTTTTAGGATCTATACCTACAAGCTTATAATTGTTTCCCTTAAGATATAGGTTAGAAACATTGCTCATATTCTTAAACATTATCTTAAATTGTTCCGCTGGAATATCATTATTCTCTGATGGTACAACAGTTGTATTATAAACAACAATACCCTCAAATACCTGTGACTGAGATTTAGACTCAGAAATAAATGACGTTAATAGTATTATTATAAAAGTGGCTAATAATGTTCTAGTTATATTCATTACTTTTATTTTTAATGTTAAAATATAATTGAGTGCTCAAGATACTAAAATATATGTTAGCTTCTTTAAATTAACCACAACAGTATGTTATAAATTAGAGTATTGTGTTGTTTTTTAAAGAGTAATATTACAAAATATGAGGGACTACAAACTGCCTGTTTGCATAACAGCTTAATGCACTACAATTTATTACTCTTATACAGAACCTACATTATAAACTCATTGTACTCATGCTTCATAGGCAGATTTTAATTCTGTGGTTATATGGCGACGTTTTGTAACTACCTTCTGATTAGTTTTAGGGTTAAAACCTTCTCCTTCTCTGATCTAAATATCAACGCATAATAATCAGTAAAGAAAAACTAAATAACTCTATATTATATATTTAAATTTGATGCAACAAAACAGATATAAATTCGTCTCTTTTACTGTATTAAACATATATAACCAGATACAATACAGAGTACTATGATAATTTTGCACGTTACATCTGGCTAACGAAAACAATCTAGACATATACAATTCACTATTTATATAAAAATCTCTATACTATGAAAACAAACAAATTATTTCTAGCCCTGTTAGTTCTTTCACTCTGTAGTGTAGTATGTTATGCACAACCAGATAAGAAACTAAAACCTTATGTTAAGGTATTAAAAGATTATGGTAAAAACCCTGTTGATTTCATCCTTGATAAATCCTCTAAATATGATCTTATCATTTTTGATGATGCCCTACACACAGCTGTTGAGCCATTTGAATTTTACCAGAAATTAGTGAGTAATAAGAAGTTCTCAGATAAGGTAAAGTATATATTTTTAGAAACTGTATCGGTAAATCAACAACCAGCTTTAGACGCATACTTAAACTCTAAAACAGATGATTTGAAGCTTCTGTATCCAGCATTCCAGAACGACTTTAGTGGAACAGGATGGGCATACAAAACCTATTTTGATTTGATGCAGACTGTTAAGAAGGTAAATCAAAATTTACCGGTTAATGAACAAATTAAAGTAATTGCAGTAAATGCACCTACCTATTGGAATGATATTAATACACCTGAAGACTTAAAGCTTTTCAGACTCTCTATTGCCGGAAACGATTATACAATGTACAGAATAATATCAAAGTATATGGACGATTTCTGTTCAGGTAAAAAAGGTATTTTTTTGACCAATACACGTCATGCCTACAAAGGCATTAAGGATTCAGATAACAACTTTTATCTTGATTGTGGAACCTTCTTTTGCTTGAACGATCCGGGTAAAACCTACTCTGTCCGGTTTCATAATATAAATCTATACTTTGAAGATATAAAAGAGATAGATAAAAACACCCCGGAAACAACCGAAGGATTAGAGAATATGGTTGTAAGATGGGTACGAATGGAAAAAGGATTATGGGACAGTGCTTTTGCTATATTAGGAAACAGACCTGTTGCAATTGATATTAATGACACTCCATTCGGAAAAGCAGAGTACATAGGTAATCATATGTTAAATTCGGCATCAGGACAAACTATGCAGGATGCTTATGATGCTCTTATATTTTTAGCTCCGGTTGATAAAATGCACCAAACTGCAATGGTAGGTCACATGTATACTAACAATTACAAAAAGGAGTTAGAACGAAGAGCAAAATTTCTTTATACTGAGGATCAGATTAAGGAGATTTTAGCTGCTTATGGATTTGATTCCTTAAGGAGTTTTATTGATAGTTTCTTCTCAGAAAAACCTGAGGTTATACAGCCTCTGACCAAACAGATTGGACCTATTGATGAGTGGAAAAATAATCTATAATCTTATTAATTATTTTGGAATATTCACAAAAAGGGAATCTCAAACATGAGCTTCTCTTTTTGTTATACGATAAATGTTTAAACCCGGAATATAGCCTTAACCTTGCTGTTAGTCACAAGCATCTTATATCACCATACCTTTTTCAATCTCTGACATACTCTATATTAAAACAGATTTGCAAGTAGTAGTTAACAAACCCTGTTTTACACATTCTGAATTATATATATTCTCTTCTGATTTACATTTTATATTCTATAAACTGGTATTCTCTATTTCTGAATTGCTATTTATCTTTTCTGAATTAATATATTAAGTCTCTTTTTTAAGATTTTAATAGTTTTTTCTCATATTATCATTCTCTGAATTGTATTACTTTATATTTGAATTCACTTCTTTATGTTTAGAACTATAATTCTATTACAACAAAACCTATAAATTACATAACAAACTACTATTTCAGTTTAGTAAACTGATATACTCTAATAAAGAAATACTCATCCTGAATGATAAAATCGTATTCAAAAAATTTTATCTGCCTATTGACTTTATAAATCTTTATTCATAATTTAAACATAAAGCAATAGTTATAAAATATTTACATTATGCATACAACCATCCCAGACAGAGTTGCCAGAATTAGAATTGTGGTAGAAAATATTAAAAACGAATATATATTAACCCAGTTAAAAAAATTTGGTCTCACAGTACATTATATAAATAACTGTAGTAATAAGTACAACAATTTAGAGACACTCATAGAGAAACAACATTCTGGGCAGTGTAATATACGTATGGCACATAGTAACTTCAAAGAAAAGATAAAAGTGTGTAGAGCAGACTATATTAAAACACTTGATTTTGTGAGATTAAAGGTAAAACATATAGATGGTGCAAAAAATAGAATTAATACATCAAGAATATCAACAACCCCTGTTGAGAGTATGTTTGCAGAGGTTCTTAGATTCTACAACAATGTACTTAGAGAACCAGAATTGGTAAATTATCTTGCGCAGTTTAATATAACACCAAACACCTACATTAATAGTATTGAAGAGGCTAAGAGCCTTAAGAGTACTATTCTTGCAATGAAGGGTAATGCCGAAAATGCTACCGAAAAACGCAATAAAGCACTTGTTGAACTTGAGGATATATGCAATGAGATTAGAACAGTTGCAAAATATGCTCTTAAAGACAACCCTCAACTACTTGAACAGATTAATATAAAGGTAAGATCATAATCAATTTCTCTCTCATATCAGAAAAAGGTCGCCTCCATGCCGGAAACGACCTCTGATTTAAGTGATACATCAGATCTATTGAACTTAACTAACCTATAGACTGAACTTTACTCGTTACATTTTATATATTATTGTATTCCAGAGGGTACTATATCTACCTGTTTACTGAAAAGATGCCACACCAGAAACAGTTTGGTCTGAACAGATTCAAAAATTATAGTTATTAAATTGTCCGGTGTGGCTATTGTCTATTAAAAGTTATCTCTTATGCAACTGACTTTCTGCGCTCCTGTACTGTATCCAGAAACTTTTTCATAACATCCTCATCTATTAGCCGTAAAGGGATAGAGAGTTTTTTATCTTTAGCTCCATTGTTGTAGTTGATAATAACCTTTCTCTTCTCTTTCTGAATATTACTTATACTGCTATATTTAATAAAGTGCTTTGATGCAATTGGTGCCAATTTTGCCTCTAAATTGTTGTCAAGTATCTTTATTATAGGGGTGTTTTTGTGCCAAAAGGTAGCAACCAGAGCCAATACTCCTATTCCTATAAACAATCCTGCTCCGAACCTAAGGCCTAACAGACCCAATGCAAAGGTTAAAAAACAGTATATATACATACTATTCATATGTTTAGATCCGGCCTTTATCTCTTTTAACTCCTCCATATTTGTTTTTACTGTTCATTATAAAATTTATTCTTCTTCTCTTCGTCTAGTATCTGACGAGCACCTATTGCTCCAATCATACCTATTGGTACCAGAATTGCCGATGATACAAGGAATATCCATGCTCCTGTTTTTTTCTGTTTAGATAATATTAGTGCTATACCCACAACATTTAGCAGAGCAACAACTCCCGGAATAAATGCCAAAAATCCTCTTTCAGGATCTGTGCTTATTAAGAATATTAGTGCAATGTGTATTAACAATGCAATCTTCATTTTTGTATTTATCATAAGATTTATTTTTATGAGTTGCGAATATATATATTACCGTACATACTGTTTATAAATTCCATTCGTTATTCAATCAATAAAGTCCAGGTATTGGTTAGCCCCTTCTCTTTATACTCACCCTTATATATTCCAGGGTACACTGTTCCATATTGAATCTCTGTCTTTTATTAAATTATCAACTACCTTAATCAGTTCACTGTTAACCGATATTCCTTTCTGTTTATAAATCTCCGTCTGTATCTGCTTAAGCTCATCTGCACTATAACTATCTTTAGTGGTGTGATACATACTGTTAACAATATCAATCAATTTGTCATTATCCCAGATACTTTTAAAAAACAGAAAGTTTCTACCATAATCTTCCCACGAATCAAAATGATTTTTTGACATCTCATACGCACACTCAAGATGTTCCAGTGCTCTTTTTTTATCAATATAATCCAGATAATAAGCGTGTCTTATATTATCGGCATACCTTGTAACATCCCATGCAAGTGCACTTCTGTAGTACTTGCCATCATTACACAGCTCTGTTGAGCGATGTCCTTCTTGTTTTAACCAGTTCAGCGACTCTAACATTGGTTCGTAATTTTTAAACGACATAAAGCGTTTAAAACTGCTCTGCTCCGGGACATTCCAGAGGTTATCAAGGCACTCCCTTACCGCTGGTTTAAAGCCATCATCATCTTCGCCAAAGAAGGTTCTGTTGTGTTGTTGATTTAAAGCAAAGTATATTGCACTTAAGCCCACTCTCCTCTTTAGTGCCTGTGTATCTATTTTAAAATCTATGTTTTTCATCTGTTTATAATTGT
>DKJY01000020.1 GCA_002454955.1 Bacteroidales bacterium UBA6680 | reverse complement strand
TAACAATAAATCATGAACAATCGTATCTGGCAAACGACGGATCAGCACAGCTTAAAACAAAACTAGAATCTCTTACAGATATAGAGATAATAGATCCGGATGGAACAAAAATAGTTCAGGCAGCAACTGAGTCTACACCGTTGTTAAATATTAATGGCAAAAACCTACACCTGAATAATCTTAAAGGAGGAGAATACTATGTAGTTGCTAAGAATATCCATGGAGAGAGAGAATTTACGCCTCTGCTTATAAAGGCATACAGAAGGTTCTTCTTTAAAGATATAAACGCAATAAACACACGTAAAATGAACGATCCTAGCGGGTCAATAACCATTGCTGTTGAGGGAGGTGCAGGAGAGAACAATTACAAGTGGCAATTCCCGACAAGTAGAGCTACAACACCAATTGTTCAAAACAGCGACAATACATCATCTATAGAGAGTGCTATAGCTGGTGAATACAAACTTACCGTAACCGACAAATTTAATAACTCTATAACAGAAACGGTAACCATAAAACAACCTGATGCTCCTTTAGATATAACTGTTGCAGATTTTGCTAACGAGAGCTGTAAAGGTTATAAGGATGCCTGGGTAACTCTAAAAGCCGAAGGTGGCTGGGGTGAGTACCAATACCGTCAGGATGTAAAAGAACACTATATAAACGATCAGCTATGGCGTAATCTGGATGTAAGAAAACACTACTTCTACATTACCGATAAAATGGGCGTAACAGATAGTGTTGCAATAGATATTAAGGAGCCGGAATACGTTAGAACAAAGCTAAAACTGATAGATAGTGTAGATTGTAAAAATGGTGCCGATGGTAAGGTAATGTTCAATGTAAAAGGAGGTACAAAACCATACCGTTTCAGACTTAAAAACGAGCCAGATATATGGACAAACGACACAACAGCAAGAGATCTTAAATCGGGTAACTACACATATATATTTACCGATAAAAACAATTGTACGGGTCAGGATACAATGAAGATATACGTTCCTGAACCGGACTCTCTTCTGTTCAGAGATATAGATGTAACACACACAACATGTAACAGCAATAACGGTGTTATAAATATAACTATGAAAGGCGGTACACGCCCTTATAAATATCAGTGGACTGATCTGTATGGTAACAATCTTGGCACAACAAATGCTGTAAATAATCTTGAACAGAACAGCAGATACAATGTAAGTATCACCGACGCTCACAACTGCATTCAGCACCATCAGCAGCTTATAAAGCCATCAACAAAACCTGTAATAGATATCATTAATACAACACCTGTATTATGTCATGGAGGAGCCACAGGAACGGCAACAATAACAAAAACAACGGCTGCAGTACCATTTGCTCCGTACAGTTTCAAGTGGTCTAATAACAACACTGGAGAATCTTCAGTTGGATACAAAGCAGGATCGTACAGTGTAACCATTACCGACGATAACAACTGCAAAACAACCAAAAAGTTTGAGATAACTGAACCCGATACTCTTAGACTATCTGTTACCGACTTTAAAGATGTTCACTGCTTTGGATATAACGATGGATATATTGAGGTTAATGCATCAGGAGGTATTGGTGATTACAAGTACAACTGGACAAATGGCGCTACAACAAACCGAATAGAATCGTTATTAAAAGGAACATATGGTGTAAAGATAACCGATAAAAACGACTGTATCTTTGAGAAATCGTTTGAGATAACAGAACCGGAGAAGTTAACTGTTGATCTTGGCAAGGATATAAAGATGTGTCCGGGAAACAGCATAGATGTTGATGGTCAGGACTTCACTACACACAAATGGTATAACAAAAACGGTGTAATAACTAACGAGCGTTTTATAAAGATTAATAAACAAGACGAATATTATCTTGAGGTAACAAACAATATAGGCTGTTTTGCACGCGATACCATTAACGTATTTATAGGAAATGATGCCCTTAAAGCAGACTTTCTTATGCCTTCTGAAGCTGCCCTAAACGATACAATATTCATATACGAGATATCAAATATATCTCTTGACAGTATGAAGTGGGAGTACAAGAAAGATATCTTCACTGATATAACAGAGGTATCGTTGCCAGAGTATATACTGCACCTGAAGAGTAAACAGATGGGTATGTATAATGTGGCACTTAAAGCATACTCTGGCGGATGTGTATCAACTATAGTTAAACAGGTTGAGATAGTTGATGAGAATGGTAACAGCGATGACGATGAAAATATTGGTTATACAGATCCTCTTATCCTTGAGATAACAATATACCCTAACCCAACCGATGGTAATTTCATAGCAAAAGTCAAGTTACGTGAGGTTGCAGATATAGAGCTAAGCCTGTTCAGTATCAACTACGGTTCTGTAATAGATAAGAGAGAACGTACCGGACTTAAAACATATGAAGTAGGTTATCAGCTTGGAGAGCTAAATACAGGCGTATATGTGCTAATGGTGGTATCTGGTAAAGAGAGAAAACAGGTTAAAATAGTTGTTAAATAATAGATTAAAAGACAAATACCTACAAATTATAAAAGATGCGTAAAATAATAATTCTACTATATATTACTGCAAAGTTATTATTATCAACTGCTTTTGCACAAACCAGTTACCCGCTATATGTGGTTCCTACACTTACACCGCCCTACTCACTGAATCTGAGCGACTATAGTAAGTTTGGTTCGCAAAACCTGATGATAACAATTAATGCAAACGACCTGAATATATCAAATCTTCCGGTAAAGTTGCATGTGAAGATAGAGACTGTAGGTATTACAATTGAGACCCCGCCAACAATAAACACCACTCCTGTATTTATTAATGGAGGCGAGACAAATGTACTATTTGGTGAGGATCTGGAAGATTACTTCAATATCAACAACCTTATATTTAAAGGATTCAGCAAAAACACATATAGACGTACCGGACAGTTACCAGAAGGTTTCTACAAATTCTCTATAGATGTTTTGCACTACAACTCAAACAGACCTATATCTAACATTGGTACGGTAACAGCATGGATTGCTCTGGGAAAACCTCCGGTACTTAAACAACCTCTGAATAATGCTAAGATGGGACAATACAAAGGTGTGCCTCTTACATTCTCATGGCTACCGGCTGCCGTAGGAAGTCCTGTATCAGCAAACTCTATACAGTATAAGTTTGAGATGTGGGAGATGTATATACCTGCTATAAACCCGAATACAATTGCAGCAACAACACCTCTGTTTCACGAACATACCGACTTTAATACAATATATACGCTCTATCCCTCTACCCTACTTATGACACCAGGCATGCAGTATGCATGGCGAATAACCGCATCTGATGTAACAGGTTTTGTTCCTTTTGAGCAAAAAGGGCATAGCGAAATACGTACATTCATATATAAAGCTGCATGCGATAGTGTAACAGATTTATCTGCACAGAACAGAGGAAGAAACGCTCTGTTCAAATGGATTGCAAAGAGCAATCATACAGCATTTAATATAGAGATGCAAAACCCCGAAACAGGATGGATAAGCAATAGCGAATCATTTGAGAGCAAAGCTCAATTCTTTGACCTTAACTATGGCGACACCTATAAAATGCGTGTTCAGGCAGTATGCGATGGTGATCCGGATTCTAAGAGCGACTTCTCTGATTGGAAAACCATTACAATACCAAAACCTGCTCCGCCAACAGATGATTGTCCGGAGTGTGTATGCGATGATAAGATACCTGATGCACAGATCACAAACTTCGATCTCAAAGATGACCTGCAACCGGGTGATACAATAATAAATAAAACAGGAACATCGCGTTATATTGTTAAGAGCGTTGAACCACAAGGCGATGGTGCATACAAAGGCGTATTTCTCTTCTGGACAGAGATATGGAACCTTAAGTTTATATGTAACTACTGGGATCTTCAGGTAAATACAGACAATGTAATTGTAAACATGGACTTTGAGAGTGTTTACGATCCTAAATTCCTTGTAGATATTGATGCCGCAACGGGTTATCTTGATAGTCTGTCAAACAATATATCAACACTTATTACAGACCTTACACCAAAAGATACCGTAAATACTGACGACTCTATAATATCTATCTATGTAAACGATGGCGATTCACTTATTGTAGTAACAGTAGATGACGACGGTAACACAAACGAGATAGTACTTAGCGACGATGCCGATGATGCCGGAGGAACACTTATAACCGACGATGATGGCAACGAGTATATAATCAATAACGATGGTAAACCAATGGGTACCGGAGAGTACCTTAATACCGGAGGCGGAAATCAGGATAAGATAGATAATTACAACAAAGATAAAGAGGAGAATCATCTCTCTGAGAGTGTTACAATAAACTTTACTGAGGCAGATAAACAGAAGTATGGCTTTGATAGTTACAACGACCAGAAGAGTGCTCTGCAAACCAAATACCCTACATTAAAGAATGGTTATAGAGCAGCATTTAAGAGTATTGCAAGCTTTGGCTCCGATATAGTAGGTGTGTCATCTAAACACAGCAATGTAGTGTATAAAGATGAGATGGGAATACCATGCGCTAAAACCGGTGAAAACCTCAATATTCGTGGTTCAACTAATGGTTCAGACGTTACACTATATGCATATCATACTGTTAACGATACCACCGAGAAGGTAGCAGGTAAACTGAACATTCTTAGTTTCGATGAACAGGCAAAACAGCTATATATAGTACCTGTAAATGGTGCAAATGTACCTGATGCAAAGGCACTGAAAGATGTAATTAACTCAACCTACAAACAGGCTATTACCAGATGGGAGGTTACAAAGATAGATAACCTTGCAGATGTAACATTTAAAGATGGCAAAATGAGCCATGGAGGTACATCAGCAATATCTGTATACAATAAAGATCAGCGCACCATTGTAAAACGTTTTAAAGAGGTACATGGTAAACTGGAGAAAGATGCTTACTACCTGTTTTTTGTAGAGGGTGTTCAGTTTAAAGGACGAAGCATTGCAGGATATATGCCACTACAACGTCAGGTAGGTTTTATATACGATAATCCAAACCTTAATATTATTGCTCACGAGCTTGGTCACGGAGCATTCAACCTGCGCCACACATTCAGTTCCGATAACTTTATAGCCAGCGAGATGTCTACACAAAATCTTATGGACTATAAAGGCGGTATAGAGCTATGGAAACACCAATGGAAACTAATACAATCACCTGACAAACTCCTGTTCTCATGGGCTCAGGATGAGCAGGAAGGGGAAATGATTTCAACAAATGACACAACAAAATTTAATATCAAAATAACTTCTATAAACTCTGATTTTGCACCAGGATTAGGTGTTCTAAACATATCATATAGTCTTGATAACTCAACTAAAAAGTTAGTAGAAAAATATAAACATGAGAACTTTATTACAAAAATGTTTGTCTTTGATAAAGATGGAAATAAGCTATTCGAGAAAAAAGGCTCTACAGACGGTAAATTATCATGGGACGGCTACTATAAAAATAGTAAGAACAATAAGGATTCTATAAAATATAAGAATGGTCCATTTAAGCTAAGTCTTGCATTAACAAATGTTGATAGCACAATAAGTAAATGGCAGGATTTTAAGGATATGGTATATGAAAAAGTAATAAGCGATAGTATCAATACATTTGCTGTAGGATGCGACACAACATTCAATATTCTTACTGGGGCTCATTTAGACTGGGTTGAAAACAAAGACATTCAATACTATGTATATCCTAATAACTTAAAAACTTTTAAAAAGTATTACGATATATATATGAGCTATGAAGGAGTTAACAAAGCAGGAAGTCCATTTGAGTATATAAAAAATAATACCAAACGTATCGAATTTCTTGGTAGAAAAGTACTCGTCCATAATGAATTTGCAAAGATACTTGAAAAGGTAAAATCTAAACTCACATCAAAAGGTGTTTATGATGAATTATCAACAAAATACAAGAGAAAAATGGGAACTCTTGTCATGAGAACAATAAATGATCCTAAAGGGGGAGGAAAAATAAGTGAACATGGTCTTGGTATGGCTATTGATTTTTATCCAAAGAAGAACCCTCAAATACACAAAAATAATGCTTCTGTAAGACTGTTAATAAAACAGTCAACAGGTTTTGATATTGGTAAAAAAGGTAAAAGTGTTAATGATATCAAAAATGCACATAACACTTTTATGTCAATATTCGGTAATACTAATATAGATTCATTATCAGCAAAATACGAAAGGATAGATAAGTACTATAATAACGAATCAAATATCAATCTTGATTCACTTCATAAGATTAATAGAAACATAAATAATATCTCAATAACTTATAGAAGTATAAAAAATAGTGGAACCACGACCAGAATTGATTCTCTGGTTACTGAGATAAATAAATATTCAAAAATTATATCAGAACTCAAGATGTTTATCCCTATATGTGAAAATACATTAATATTTGACTCCGCTACAAAATCTAAACTAGATGATTTAGATAAATCTATCAATAAAATATCAGATTGGTTGACAAAAGTATCAGATAACATATCGGATACAACTAGTATAGTTATCAACGATAAACCTGAAATAATAATAAGTGAATACAATGTAATAAATGATAAAATCAAAACTTTTAATAAGGAGATGAAAAAGAATTATAAATCCTATACTATATTCTCTAAGACTCTAAACAAAAGGGTTAAAAACATAGGATTTAACAATATTCTCCTTCAAGATGGATTCTGCGATCTTGAGTTAGAATTAATAAATGCATTCTTAGAAGCTGATAGCAGAATTCAATGGGGAGGTATATTTAACTCAAAAGTAGATGCAATGCACTTTGGTTTTACAAGTAAATCAGCAAAAGAAATAGTAAATGGAAAATAATACAGACATTATGTTACAAACAAATATAAGAACAATGAGAACATTAACATTAATAATACTCTTACTAATCTCAAATAATACGATATCTCAAACAGTTAATAATCGTATAAACGAAATAAAAGATAATTATAAAGAAATAATAAAAAACAAAGGGTCATATTCTAAAATAATTAAAGATGTTACATGGAATTATTTCGAATATTCCGAAGAAGAAGATAGATCTTTAGAAAGAATAGAAACTTTATATTATGGAGATAAACATTTAAAACTAAAATCAATAGAAACGTCTATAACAGATGATTACAGTTCTGTTGAAGAATTAATAGAATGCTATTACGACAATGATTCACTTTTCTTTATCTATAGGAGAACGAAGTCACTAACAAGAATTTCTTTTAATCCTGATAATCAAAATAATACTGTAATATTTGTAGAAGAAAGAATATATCTTGACACTGAATTGAATTGCATTAAATACTTAGTAAAAAACATAGAGGGAACTGATGATAAGATTAAGGATTTAATTGCAAAAACCAGAAATATAGAACAAGATTGTTCAGAAAGAACAGAATTTATAAAGGAATTAACAATCCAGTAATATTTATAGAATAAACAAATGCAAAAAACAAAATCGCTGCTACTGGTACTTATATCAGTGCTGTTTATACACAACATATATGCACAGAAGAATAGTGTTAAACTTATTGCTAGTCCAAGAAAAGACTCTGTGCTGTTGCGATGGGCGCCGGCTAACTCAAAAACATGGCGACTGGGCAACAAATACGGCTACAGTGTAAAACGATACACTCTGCTTAAAGGCAAAAAGATACCTAAGATAATACCACATACCATTCTTAACAAAGAGCCTCTTAAACCGGCCGATATAAAGGAGTGGGAGAAGTATGCCGACGATAAGTATATTGCCGTTGCTGCCGACTGCATATTTGGTTCTGTATTTAAAGAGGCATCGGTTAGTGGTAACCCGTTTGTTGCATACAAAA
>DKJY01000149.1 GCA_002454955.1 Bacteroidales bacterium UBA6680 | reverse complement strand
TTGTCTTTGTGCATAGATACATATTTATCGTCACGAAGTGGCAGATTATTCTAGCCCAATGTAACACGTTGGGCTAGAATAAGTAGTATGTCAGGCGTGCTGAAAGCACAGCTTAAAATATTGTTTGCAAGCTGTAGCTGTTGATGTAAATGGGCTATAGTAAAATGTGGGTAGACTACACTTTTACCGCTAAGTACTCCTAATTTGAAACGGATATGGTTCGAGCTTTATTTAGCACGAACCTGTTTTAGTAGTATAGTTTAATTTTTATAACATGATTATTTTCTGAGAATTATACTGCTGAAATTGGAATCTATTAAATGTTTAGTGTAAACTACCTCTTCTTTAGAGAGTTTTGTTTTGTCAAATATTACCAGAATAATTTTCTTTAGTAAATCATCATTATCTATGTAGAAGCCTTGCTTTTTGGTTGAATAAAAGATGCACTTATCCTCTATAATTTTCATGTTATCAGTAATCTCCAGATTTTCATACTTGTTTTGTTTGGTGTCAAGTATAGAGGATTCAAAGCAGTATCTTTTATCTGCTGTAGATTTGTTATCTTCCTTAATATTATAGTGTATTTCTGCAAGCTCTGTTAACGATTCCTCTTTAATAATCTCTTCAAACGATTTACTCTTCATGGTTTTAATCTTTGATTCAAATTCTTTAAATAGATTGTTCCTTTTACAGTATAGAAAAAAAACATATCCATGCATACAAGGTTTTTCTCTTTCACAAGAACATTCAAAAGTAATTTCTTTGTTATCGTTAATTTGAATCTTAGTAATGATATTCTCGTCAGTACTCTCCATTATTGTATTAGTCGTAATTAGTAATTTCTCAGCATCAACGTTTATATCTCTAAATAAATCTTCATTACTAAAAATCTCGGCTTGAAATCTTTTTCCTGAATTTTGTAAGTATTGATCAAATGTTTTTATAATGTTTTCCATGTTATCTTATGTTTTATTAATTATTTAATTGTGTAATAGGCATTGCTACAGAATATTGTCTTATACTGTAATTCCTATATGTTAAGTGTTATTTATAAAACGGAAATATACGAATTTACGTTAGAGTAAAAATACAAACAAGAATATATATTACAGTAGCCTCTTTTAGCGTAAATTGAAGAATATGTTTATTTGTATATAGTCTTATATATCGTTCAGTAGTAATCAAAAAATATGTTCACGTTTCTGAAATAAATGTCCTTGTCCTTATATAAAAGAGTATCTTAAGGTTTAAGTATTGTGTTGAAAGGAACAAACTCTACGTAAAAATTATTCGATTCAATATTAGACTTCATCTATTTGATATTGAAACAAAATCAGAGATGTTTTTTTATCTCAACCATCTTATGTTCTCTGTCAAATGAGAATGTTTTGCTTTTTGTATTGATAATCTCATATAACATGAGAGCTTTCTGCAGGTATCTTTCTGAATTATCTGATTCATCGTTAAAACCAACCTCTGATAAACACTCCGCAAGTAACTCTATATTCTCTGCACTGAAACCAATAAAGCTGTTCAGGTATTCGTCTGATTCATTGCTGTTCATATTCATAAACTTGTCCAGATCAAAATTTAACTCATTAAGGAGCTCTCCTTTTATATCATCTGCCTGTTTGTTAATAACCACAGCCATATTGTCTTTACCTCCAAATAGTTTCCGTCTTATAGCGCTTATTATTGCACCAATCTTCTCAATCTCTCTTATAATATAATCCCGGTGTTCCATAGTTTATCAATTAATATTTAGTCAGACGTGCATTAATTACCACAACCATTATAAGCACTACTTGCCTTTGAGTTTCCAAGGTCAGAGCCTTTTTTCCAGCATTCACATGCTCTGTTTTTGTTCCCGTTTTTGTTGTATAGTTCGCCCAGATTAAAGTATAAACTACCTTTTGTTCTATCTTTTAAAGGATACATTGTTATTGATTTCTCAACAAGTTCTATGGCTTTGTTGTAGTTGTTGCTATATGATATTTTTATCCCTTTTAGAAATACCCCATACTTTTAGCAACAGTGAGATGTACCCGGTTCATATTCATATCAATACCATCTATATTTGCCATTATTGAGTCGCACTGTTTAATTCTGTTTAACAGAATAGCAGAAGTCTCTATATACTTATTTATGACATCAAGATTTACATCTTTTAACTTATTCTCAAGTAATCCGATAACAGGCATAAACGAATCCATTATTTGGTCGCAATCTTTTAATACTATGGCATCAAGCTCATCAGATATCTTTTTGTTCAGATCCTGAGCCATACATACATTTGTTATCAATAAAAGGGATATTGCGCATAGAGTTTTTGTAACAGTATTCATTTTATGTTTTATTGGTTATGATCAGATAACAATAGTAACAAAGTTTTATCATAAATAAAAGATAATATTTCAGGGTATAATGTCTTTTGTGTAGAGGCAAATGTATTGATTCTAAGATAAAGAACAGCACGTTTTGGGAGAGGTGTTTATCGTTGCGTTGTAGCAGTGACTCGTAGAACCAGAAGAGGCTGTCGTTGTGAGAGAAGTTCCCATCGTTTTGGTAGAAAAGTCAGTCGTTGTAAGACAGGGGTGATTCGTTGTGAGAGAAGTAGTATTTCGTTGTGGTGAGGGTATGTCTCGTTGTAGCGTAGCGTTGATTCGTAGAACCAGAAGTGACTATCGTTGTGAGAGAAGTTCCCATCGTTTTGGTAGAAAAGTCAGTCGTTGTAAGACAGGGGTGATTCGTTGAGAGAGAAGTAGTACTTCGTTATGGTGAGGGTATGTCTCGTTGTAGCGTAGCGGTGACTCGTAGAATCAGAAGTGACTATCGTTGTGAGAAGTTCCCATCGTTTTGGTAGAGAAGTCAGTCGTTGTAAGACAGGGGGTATTCGTAGAGAGAATAGTGCTTGTGGTTTTGAGGAATAGGCCAAACGTTATTATCATTTTTATATATTTAAGTACGGAAAACATCCGGCAGTTACTTTGGGCGATTTCATGTATAAAACTGAAATATTTAAGAATGCTGAAGAGTGTAATGTATATATTAATGAGAATTAGGTTAAATATGTTATCTATTGCTCATCTGAAACAGAGAGTAGATTAAGGTCTGATATAGAAAGTTATTTTAGTTTGTTAGCAAAAGAATCACCTTTTGACAGGTGTTTAAAGATAGAATAGAAGGTGTAATATTATAGCCCATTATTACAGTAACTATTCCACAGGTCAGCAGAAACTATTCTGACCTGTGGTAGTGTCCGCTATTCTGTG
>DKJY01000048.1 GCA_002454955.1 Bacteroidales bacterium UBA6680 | reverse complement strand
CAATTGTTGTAAAACAGCGTAACGAGTACGATCATGCCGACAGACTATTGCGAACCTACCAAAAGCTTGAAGGCGCAATAACAAAAGATGAGATACTGTATGCATCATTTGAATATGATGAGTTAGGACAGATGATAAAGAAGAGACTTAACAACAAAGCTATAAGCACAGAATATAAATATAATATCAGAGGGTGGACTAAGGAGCTGAACAACACAAAGAGCGATGGCAGCAACCTGTACAGTATGAACCTGCACTACAACAACACCGTTGCAGGTGTTGATACCGAAGCACAATATAATGGCAACATAAGTGCCATAAGCTGGCGCAATAGCGACAAAGCAGAACAGCGTTATGGTTTTATCTACGATAATCTTAACAGATTAACAACAGCCGACTATGCCGGAACAAAGAGCGATGGTTATAATACAGCTTACAGTTATGATATTAACGGTAATATACGTACATTAGAGCGCAAAACATTAGTTAACAACTTAGGGACATTTAGTGTTCTTACAATGGATAATCTGACATATAGATACAACAGTGGTAATCAGTTACAGAATGTAGTTGATAATGGAGATAATACATTGGGCTTCAGACAAGGCTCAGGAGATTATCTGTATGATGCCAATGGAAATATGACAGTTGACCCAAACAAAGGTTTATCAGATATAAAATACAATAACCTTAATTTGCCATACTCCATAACCAAAGGTGCTAAGAAGATAAATTATATCTATGATGTTACCGGACGTAAACTGGCAAACAAACTAAG
The DNA here is from genome assembly GCA_002454955.1 of Bacteroidales bacterium UBA6680. Classification (GTDB taxonomy): domain Bacteria; phylum Bacteroidota; class Bacteroidia; order Bacteroidales; family UBA6680; genus UBA6680. Next base: position 4,327 of record DKJY01000048.1, on the reverse strand, counting down.
TGGTAAAACAAAATACTACTTTGGTAACTTTGTATATACCGATGATAAATTGGATTATATGATCTGTTCAGAGGGTCTGTTAAACATAAACGGCTCAACAACAAACTACGAGTTTCATATTAAAGATCATTTGGGAAACACAAGAATTGCAGTAAACGAAACAAATGATATCACCCAAACCAGTAACTACTATCCGTTTGGTCTGACATTTGCACAGTCAGGGTCTTCTACCAATAAGTATTTGTACAATGGTAAAGAAAAACAGGAGGAAACTGAGTGGTTAGATTATGGGGCTAGGATGTATACACCGGAACTGGGAAGGTTCTTTAATTTAGATCCGTTGGCTGAAAAGTTTGTTTTCCAATCACCATATATTTATGCGGGAAATGATCCTGTATCAAATATTGATTTAGATGGGTTAGCACCTTTTGATGTAAACAAATTAAAAAAAGCAATAAATTATGCGTATAAACATATTTCAAAAAAAACCACATCTAACCCTACCTGTAACTTAACAGTTCAAAGTGTTATGCGATCTTTAACAGGGACATTTGTGCCTGGACGAGCTAATAGTATGTATGATACGATGAAAAAAGATAATTATAATTGGAAAGAGATATCTGTTTCATCAGAGAAAGATTTTAAATATATTCAAGATAGAGCAAATAAAGGTTATTTGATTGTTGGAGCAAAACAAGCTAACAGAATGGGGCATGTTGATGTTGTTAGACCAGGGAAAGGAAAAATAGCTGGAAAGTGGGGGCTTAAGTATAAGAAGGATAAAACCAGTCTGTTTGTTCCTGAAACTTTAGAATCAAATCAACCATCAAATAGACAATCTTTGAATTGGGGATGGGGATCTAGTACAGATCCGTTTACAATAACTTTTTTTGAGTATATTGGTAACGATTGGTTAGGAATAGATAATGTTGCAATGTACAAATTGTTGGATAGTATACTTGAAGGAGGTGATAGAAGTTATAATCCAGAGGAAATTTCTAATATTGTTGATGAGAGATTTTATGAAGATTATAAACGCTGGAAAACTATTATTAAAAGCATAGATAGAGCTATTGAATTTAAAAAAGAGCTTGAACTTAAAAATGTAAAATATGAAGAATAGAATATTATTTTTAGCTGTTACTATTGTTTTATCAAGTTTATCGTGTTCAAGTCTGAATACAAAGGAAAACGATACTAAAGTAGAAGGTATGAATTTGTCAGGAATAGAAGGTGTTAACTATGTGTTAATAGGTTATCGTGATCAATATCCATTTTTTAGAGCTACAGATAATGTCGTATATAAGCTTGATATAGAAAGAGAACAGTTGCAAAACAGTTTTATTTATTCTACAACTGATATACCGGTGTTTATTAATAATGCAGGAGTTATATATCAAACCGAAGAAGGATTTATTATAAGGTATCGCAATGGTAGAAGTAAGAAAATACAAAAGTGTTTTAAAGAAGTATGTTATTTATCTTCAAATAAAGATTTGTCTATTATTGCATTTAATGATTTTGATGATAATTTGATATTTTTAGATGTAAATACTAGTTCTGTAACCAATACTGGTTATAAAGCAGGTAATGTTTACATTATTGATCATGAAATTTATTTCTCGAATGATGGAAATATCATTTTATGTGATTTTCCAGAAATGAAAAATGAACAAATTGTAGTTAAGAATTTTGTTGGTGATCCATGGGTGATTTTTCCAACTAAAGAAAGGCATATGATTGGTTATATGGATAAATATCCAAATAATACAGTAATTTATTATTCTGTAAAAGAAAAAGTGAATATTGTAAATATAGAGTCGCCAATGTCTACGTTTGCGTTCTATTCATTTAGTACAAAGGAAGTTGTTTTTTACAATCCATCAGGATTAGATATTGTAAAGGTTAAGGATTCTATATAAATGACAAAACAATGAAGATATTGTTTTGATATCAAAGATATCTGAATTGTATAAACTGAATGGATCACAAGAATATTAGTTTATATGATTGATATATTAACCCCATTAAAAATACGAGTGGGGTTTTTATATGCCTTATTAGTCACAAATATGACCTAAAAGGTACGGTATATGTATTTTTTTGTATAATTTATAATGGTTCTACAGATAAGCAATATTTTTATTAAATAAGTCTTTGAATTTTTCTTTGCCAGAAAGAGTTCTGGTGATTATCTGTATGATGCCAATGGAAATATGATGACCAAACAAAGGATTGTCAGATATAAAGTATAACTATATGAATCTTCCTCACTCTATAACAAAAGGATCAAAGAAGATAGGTTATGTATATGATGCTTCTGGACGTAAGTTAGCAAACAAGTTAAGTGGTAAAACAAAATACTACTTTGGTAATTTTGTATATACCGATGATAAACTGGATTATATGATCTGTTCGGAGGGGTTATTAAATATTAATGCAACCACAAAGGAGTCAAACTATGAGTTTCATATTAAGGATCACCTTGGCAATACCCGTGTAGCAGTAAACGAAACAAATGATATCACCCAAACCAGTAATTACTATCCGTTTGGTCTGACATTTGCACAGTCAGGATCATCTACTAATAAGTATCTTTACAATGGTAAAGAGCTACAAGAGGAGACCGGATTTATCGATTATGGAGCACGCCAACTGGATAAAGAGTTGGGAAGGTGGTTTAATATTGATCCTTTGGCGGAAGAGGTGTTCGGAATAAATCCTTATAATTATTGTTTTAATAATCCGATTATATTTATAGATCCAACAGGAATGATGGGTGAGTCACTTTCTTCAACATTTGTTGATGTAACAGGTGAAGTAATAGAACATAGAGATGATGATGATCCTACTGTTTATATGGTATTAGATCAAGATAAATGGGAAAAAGGAGGAAAGAATAAAGATGAGCTACCGATAGTTGGATGGGAAGATTGGCGTGAGGATTATGAAAAAGGCGATCAGTACACCTATTATAACCCAACCAAGGATCCAGAGTATGATGGTCAATATATGATTCCTGCTTCGGCATATGATTACTCACAGAAAGTAATTGATGGTAAGTTTACAGAAGACTGGACTTATTATGTTTATGGTGGACCTTGGTATAAATTTGGGAGTAGATGGCGTAAAATATTCTTGCGAGATTTGTCTTCAGATAGTAATCGGGGAGTGGCTATTGAGTCTGGAGTTGATATAGTGTTAGCAGGAGCTGGATCAAAAGTTACAGGTTGGATCTCTAGAAAGATTTTTGGATCATTACCTCCTAGCTTGAAAAAAAAGTTTATCAAAGCTATTGCTAACGGAGTTGTTCCTCCAACAGGACAACAGGGAGTTATACGATTAACAGCTTCTGAAATTGCAGAAAAAGGACTTAAAGGATATACTCATAAATTGAAAATTCTGGGTAAAGGTGGTGATTTAAGAATATATGGAAGAATGGGTGATAACGGTCATATTGTCTTTGATAAGATAATGGGGCATTAAAAAAGAAAATAATGGATATTAAATGTTTGAAAGATGATATAAATACGGATAGTTATTTTAAATTAGCATATAGATGTTGTAAACAACTACTTGATGCTAATTCAGATCTAAATAATGAATTGCCAGAAAATAAAACAGTAAATGATATATTAATAACTAACAAGTCTATTTCGGTAATACTTGTACATAAATCTATTAAATGCCCAAGTATTGAAGTATGTTTAGATTTAGTTATTGATGATTATCCATTATCGATTGGATATTACCGATTAATAATTGATAATAAAGATGAATTTGTTGATGAATATTTAGTATTTAATTAGATGATGTAACAGAATATAACTGACAAGTTATAAAATAATCAACCCCACTGTAATAATATAAGTGGGGTTTTTTAAGTCTTATTGGTCACAAATATGACCTAAAAGGTACAAATATGAGACATATAATTTTCTCTCATTTATAATGGTTCTATAGAGAAGCAATATTTTTCTTTGTCAGAAAGATCTAAATTATTTTAGACATCATGTTTTTATGTAAAATACGTACATTAGAGCACTCAATGGTAAACATTACCACAAGTGTTATAGAGAGTCTATGGATAACCTAACCTACAAATATAATAGCGGTAACCAGCTTAAAACAGTAACCGATGCAGGAACAACAGAAGGTTTCAAGCAGGGTTCTGGTGATTATCTGTATGATGCTAATGGAAATATGACAGTTGATCCAAACAAAGGAGATTCATATGGTTATACTTTATATCTGATAACCCTTTGTTTGGATCAACTGTCATATTTCCATTAGCATCATACAGATAATCACCAGAACCCTGCTTGAA